>JBILUB010000424.1:0-2756 GCA_044371245.1 Opitutaceae bacterium | reverse complement strand
GTGGGAGTACAACGGCTTCCTGAACTACGACCGCACGGCCAAGGATTTCGGCTACGACCCGGCGATCATCAACCAAGGCGACGTGCTGCCGGTCGACACGGCGCCGATCTCGCGGGTGAGCGCCGGCGGCCGGATCGAGATCGACGTCTACTCCTCGCATTTCTCCCGACTGCGGCGCGAAGGCGTGATGCTGCATTGGAACCTCTCCGGGATCGACACCTTCGGCACCGAGCATCCCTCCCTGGATCGAGGCCGGGCCGCGATTTCCTTCGCCCATCAACGGGTCGAGCACGCTCGACGCCTGGTGCTCCGTATACCCCCGGAACCGATGCTGTGCACGCTCTCGCTCTCGGCCGTGACCGCCCAGGGCGAGATCGTGGCGAGTAACTTTGTCCAACACCTGGTGGGCCCGGGTGCGCCGCCGGAGCGGGACCTGCGGGGCTCTTCGCTCGTGCTGCGCCGGCGCGTGCAGGATTGGCACTCGGCGGCGTGGCGCGGCGGACTCGGCACGCGGGAGGAGGCCGAAACCGCGGGCGTGGCCATGGGAAGGGGAGCCGGGCATTTCGAGTACTGGTTCACCGATCCGGAGCTGCGGCGTTTGCGGGATGCGATCCGCATCCGCATCCTGCTGGAGGTGTCGGCCTGCCGTCTGGACACGCCGCAGACGGACACCCATCGCTTCCCCACTTGGTGCGAGCTGACCTTGAACGGGGTGCCGATCCACCGTGGTCTGCTGCCCGACCATCCGCACGATACCCGTGGCGCGCTCAGTTATCTGCGAGGTGGGCGCGGGGCCTACGGCTATCTGGTGCGGGCGGTGCTCGAGGATGGAGCCCTGCGCAGCGTGGTGGACACGGTCCGCGGTGAAGGTCCGCTTCGGCTGCGCTGCACGGTGCCCGACGTATCGCCCGTCGGTGGGCTGGGAGTGTACGAGCACGATTGCGGCCGCTACCCGATCGCCCCGACCCTGATCGTCGAGTGGCCGCAAGTCTGAGCGCCGCTCCCTCCGCTGATCAAAGGAGGCTCGCGCCGCGGAGGGGCCGGCGTAGCGTGAGCTCTTTCTTCGCATGAAGTCCTTTTTCGCCTCCTTCGTCGGCACCCTGCTCGGTCTTTTCGCCTTCGTGATCGTCTCCGTGGTGCTGCTTTTTGGTGGATTCGCGCTGCTGGCCTCGATGGGCCAGCGAACGGTGCCGGTGGCCGTCGACGCGAATTCCTATCTGGTGCTCGATCTGGCGGGGACAAACCTCACCGACGCGCCACCGCTGGTCGACGCGGGCGGACTCGCCGAGCTCGTATCGGGTGACAGCCCCCGGGTGCTCTCGCTGCGAGCCGCCACGGCCGGCCTGAGGCGGGCGGCCAAGGACACGCGGATTCGCGGTGTCTTCATCACGGGCTCCTTTTCGCCGGACGCCTATGGCACGGGCTTTGCCGCGCTGGCTGAGCTGAGGTTGGCCCTGACCGCTTTTCGCGGGGAGGGGAAGCCCGTTCGCGCCTATTTTGACGAAGTGGGCACGGCCGAGCTCTACCTGGCTTCGGTCGCCGATGAGATTACGCTCAACCCCTTCGGTCTTGTGGTTCTTCCCGGTCTGGCGACGGAGCCGATCTTTTTCGCGGACGCCCTGGAAAAGTGGGGCGTGGGCGTGCAGGTGACGCGTTCCGGCAAGTACAAGGGCGCGGTCGAGCCCTTTCTCCGGCGTGATCTCAGCCCGGAGAACCGGGAGCAACTGTCGGTCTTGCTCGACGATCTTTGGACGGTCTTGCGTGAAGACATTTCCGAGGCCCGGGGTCTGCGCCCCGAGGCGCTGCAGACTCTCGTCGACGCGGAGGGTTTGATCTCGCCCGAGTCGGCCCGCCACGCCGGCCTGGTGCACGGCCTCGCCTACCGAGACGAAGTGCTCGCCCGACTGCGCGCCGAAACAGGCGCGTCGTCGGATGAGCCCTTCAAGCAGGTCGCCTTCGCCGACTACCTCCGCTCTCCGGAAGGGCCGGCACGGGGGCGGGGAGACTCGATCGCGGTGATCTACGCCGAGGGTGAGATCGTCGATGGCGAGGGTTTTGAGGGAGAGGTGGGCGGCGCGGCCTTTTCCCGTGAACTGCGCGCCCTGCGCGAGGACGAAGCGATCCGAGCCGTCGTGCTCCGGGTCAACAGTCCGGGCGGCTCCGCCTCCGCGTCCGAGGATATCCTCCGTGAAGTGCGCCTGCTGCGGGATAAGAAACCGGTGGTCGTTTCGCTCTGTAGTTACGCCGCTTCCGGAGGCTACTGGATCTCCGCCTACGGCGATCGGGTGTTCACCGGGCTGACCACCGTCACCGGGTCGATCGGCGTGTTCGGCGTGCAGTTCGACATCGAGGAGTTGGGGGGCAAGGTCGGGGTCACCTGGGACCAAGTCTCGACCGGAAAAAAGGCGGGCATGTTGACCGCCTCCCGGCCCAAGACGGAAGCGGAGTTGGCGGTGTTCCAACGGCTGGTCGACCACACCTATGAAGCGTTTCTCGACCGGGTGGCGGAGGGTCGCTCGCTTGAGCGGGGCGCGGTGGAGCGAATCGCCCAAGGGAGGGTGTGGTCGGGGGCGCAGGCGCGGGCGCTGGGCCTGGCGGATGAGATCGGAGGACTGGATGCGGCGATCCAGCACGCCGCCATGCTGGCGGGGATCGAGGGCGAGCCTGAGCTGTACGAGTACCCCTCGACGCGACCGCTGGCGGAGGCGTTGGCGGATTTTTTCGATGAGCGGAGCTATCCGCAAAGCGGGCTCGGG
>JBILUB010000339.1:0-3431 GCA_044371245.1 Opitutaceae bacterium | reverse complement strand
CCGCCGATATCTGGCCCTCAGCCAGCCTCCGCTTCGCCGCCGACGCTTCCCCCGTCACCATCGTCCCGCGCGATCACATCGTCCTCTCCCGTGCGCGCGTCCGACGCGCCATCGCGCTGACCGTGCTCGCACCCCTTTCGCTCCTCACCGTCGGCGCCCTCGCCACCCTCAAACACGGCAGCACCTGGGCCGTCGGCCTGTTTCTGGGATTCTTTCTCCTCGTCGCCGTGCTCGCCGTGCGACAGGCGGCGAAAAATCCCTCCAAAAAACGCGACCCTTCCAGCTCTTGCGGGACCGGCGGCTGCGGCTCCACCGGCTGCGGACATTCCACCTCCTCCGACGACGGGGGCGCCGGCGACTCCGGCTGCGGCAGCGGCTGCGGCGCAGGCTGCGGCGGTGATTAACCCGCGCTCCACCCACACGACGCCTCTAAGCCGAATGACGGTTCGACCCCGCCCAAAACCGAATCACCCCCGCAGCGCCGCCAGCAGCGCCTGGAACTTCAGCTCGGTCTCGGCAAACTCTCGCTCCGGCTCCGAGCCCGCCACGATCCCCGCCCCGGCGTAGACCCGCGCCCGCTCCCCCTCGACCAGCGCCGAGCGCAGACCGACGAAAAACTCGCCCCCGCCCCGCGCATTGAGCCAGCCCAGCGCGCCCGCATAAAGGCCCCGCGGGAACCCCTCGAGCTCGCGAATCGCCGCCACCGCCGCCTCCCGCGGCGTCCCGCCGACCGCCGGCGTGGGGTGCAGCACCGCCACCAGATCGAGCAGCCGCAGCCCCTCGGGCAAGGGACCGCGCATCGGGGTGTGAAGGTGTTGCACATTGGCCAGCTTCTTCACCGACGGACTCTCCGCAAACTCCAGCTTCACCCCCAGCGGCTCGAGACGGCGGGTGATCGAGCCGATCACGTGACGGTGCTCGCGCAGATCCTTCTCGCTCCGCAGCAAACCCGCCGCCAGCGCCGCGTCCTCACTCGCGCCCGCCCCGCGCCGCGCCGACCCGGCCAGCGCCTCGGTCTCGATCACGCCCTGGCTCACCCGCACCAAACGCTCCGGCGAGGCGCCGATGAAGCTCGTCCCGATGCCCGTGGCCGCGGAAAAGGCATAACACTCCGGGAAACGCTCGCGCAGCCCGTTCAAGACCTCGAGCGGATGCAGCGCGCGGTCCGCCCGCAGATCGATCGCCCGCGCCAGCACGATTTTCTCAAACGCTCCCCCCGCGATCCGCTCCAGCCCCCGCCGCACCGCCGCACGGTAATCGCCCGCCTCGCTTTGGACGAGCTTCAGCGTGGCACGGGCGTCCCGCCCGTGGATCGGCAGTCGTGGCACGGGCGTCCCGCCCGTGATCTCCGAACCCTCGGACGGCAGGCCCCTGCCACTGGCAAACCCGACCCAGCGCCAATCCCGCAATCCCACCCTATCCGGATTTGCCCGCACATACTCCACCGCGCGCTCATAGTCCGCCTCGTCCCGCACGAGATGATCGTACGACTCCGGCTGCCAGAAAGAGCCGCCTCGCCCGAGCAACGCGTTCGCCCGCTTAGCCGTGAACGACTTCAGGCTGTGCAACAATTCGGGGAGCGTCCACGAGCCCAGCGGCTCGATCACCAGATGCACGTGGTTCGGCATGATGCACCACGCATGCAGCCGATACCGTTCGCCCTCGAAGTGAAACAACGCGTCCCTCACCGCCTGTGCGATTTCCGGTCGCCCGAGCCAGCACTCGCCTCTGGCCGAATCGAGATACGCCTCCACTCGCTCCGAATGCAGATCATCGAGCCTCTTCGTTTCCGCCTCGGTCAATTCGCGCCCGGTCCGGAGCGCTCTGGCCTCGATTTCCCGGCGTTCCTCGCACCAACCCGCCACGACCTCGGCCGGAAGCGAATCTGCGAGGCGAAAAGTCACCGCATAAATTGCGCCCTCCCGCTTCCAATGCGGCAAATGGGCCCCGTGACGCACCTGAATCGGCGTGGCACGGGCGTCCCGCCCGTGGATCGGCAGTCGTGGCACGGGCGTCCCGCCCGTGTTCTCCGAACCCACCGGCGTGCCGCCCGAACCCCGCGCGGTCTCAAACTCGAAACCCGCAAACTTCGTATGCGCCCGCCAGACCCGCTGGGTCAACGCGTCCAGATCGCTGCCCGCCTCGACCACGATGTTCGCCACCGCAGTCGTCGCCGCCCCCGCCCGCGCCACCTGCCAGCACGGCACGAAAACCCGCGCCGCGGGAAACGCCTCGCCCGCCTCGACCTCCTCCTGAAACGAAAAGGTGGTGAAGAAATGCGGCCCGCCGAAAGGCGCGTTCACGTCGCCCACCGCGACCGTGCGCGAGAGCGTATCCTCCACGAAACGCTGCACCGCGGCGAAGCGCCCGGGCCCGCTCGCCGTCGCGCTCAGCGCCACCTCGGCCCCGGCGATCGCGCTCTGCTCCGACGGACGCTCGGCATAAAAATGCGGCTCGGTCGGCTCGAAAATCGCCTCCAGCACCGCGAGCGGATCCAGCGCCGGCACGACCAGCGAGATGCTCACCAGCACCGCCGCCCCCTGCTCCACCGCCTCCCCCTGACACGCCGCCAGAAACGCCCGCAACGCCTCGGGCGAGGCGCTTTTCCCGGGCGTGATCGGCAGGATGGTCATGAGAGGTCGAAGCTAGCGCGGCTCGCGAAAAAGGCGAAGTCCGGACCCACGCGACGCTCGCGTCCCCGCGCCCCGCGTCGATGCGAAAAATCCCCTCCCGCCGAGGCGCGGCGCAGTCACGCCGCCCCGACTCCACGCCGCGTCACACCTTGGAGTTTGCGGGCCACCGCCTCCCCGCTCTCTGCTCGAGACCATGGCGAATCCCTTCACCCAAGCAGACGCCTGGCTGGGCAAACTCACTCGCCTGCGCGCCGGCCAAGGCAAGGCGACCAACGGCGTGAGCGGCCCCGCGCCGCACAAACCGCTGCTCCTGCTGGCGATCATCGATCTCGCCGAGAACGGCAAAATCGCGGGCCGCGTGCTCACTCGCACCCCGGAGCTGGTCTTGCGCTTCCGCGCCCTCGGCACGCTGGTGGCGGAGCGTTGGCCGACTCGACTGGAGCTGCGCCTGCCCTTCTACCACCTGAAAACGCAGGGCTTTTGGCAGGCCTTCACGGCGGAGATGTCCCCGGCGCAGGCGTCCGAGAGCTGCGCCGTGATCGAGCTGCACCCCGAGTTCTTCGAGCTGCTGGCTGATCGGGACTTTCGGTTGAAGGCGCGGCTGGTGCTGATCTCGCAATACTTTACGGAGCCGGAGCATGCGGCACTTTTCGAGTTTCTCGGACTGGAAATGGGCCGGCGCGGACGCGCGGCGGACGAGGTCTTGGCGCGGGCGCTCGCAGCGGGACGGCGCAAGGGCCGGAGCGCGCGGTTTCAGGTGCGGGTCGTTGACGACTACCACCACACCTGCGCGCTCAC
>JBILUB010000338.1:0-3442 GCA_044371245.1 Opitutaceae bacterium | reverse complement strand
GTGTAGCAGACGTCCACGCCCATGGGCAGGCCGAGGAGCTTGCCGCAGAAGTGGTCTTCGAGTCCGGCGCGGATGATTTGTTTGCCGTCGTAGAGGTACTCGGGGCCGATGAAGCCGACGACGGTGATGACGAGGAGGGGGCGAAAGGTGCGGGCGACGGCGTAGGCGCGGGCTTCGCAGGTTTGCTGGTCGAGGCCGTGATGGGCCGCGGCGGAGAGGCAGGAGCCCTGGCCGGTCTCGAAGTACATGCAGTTGTCCCCGATGCTGCCGCGGCGAAGGGCCAGGGCGGCCTGGTGGGCCTCGCGCAGCAGCGCGAGCGAGATGCCGAAGGAGCGGTTGGCGGCCTCGGTGCCGGCGATCGATTGGAAGACGAGGTCGACGGGTGCGCCGCGTTCGATGCAGCGGAGGGCGGTGGTGACGTGGGCGAGCACGCAGGACTGGGTGGGGATGCCGTAGCGGTGGATGAGGCGGTCGAGCAGGTGGAGGAGGGTCTCGACGGCGGGCACGCTGTCGGTGGCGGGGTTGATGCCGATGACGGCGTCTCCGCAGCCGTAGAGCAGGCCGTCGAGCACGGAGGCGGCGATGCCGTGGGGATCGTCGGTCGGGTGGTTGGGCTGGAGGCGGACGGAGAGGCGGCCGGGCAGGCCGATGGTGGAGCGGAAGCGGGTGACGACGCGGATCTTCGAGGCGACGAGGACGAGGTCTTGGTTGCCCATCAGTTTGGAGACGGCGGCGACCATCTCGGGGGTGAGGCCCGGGGCGAGGGCGGCGAGGGCGGGGCCGTCGGTCTCGTAGCGCAGCAGCCAGTCGCGAAACTGGCCGACCGTGAGGCCGGCCACGGGGGCGAAGGCGGCCCGGTCGTGGCCGTCGAGGATGAGGCGGGTGACCTCATCCTCTTCGTAGGGGATAAGCGGATACAGGAGGAAGTCGGCGAGGGGCACCTCGGCGAGGCGGAGCTGGGCGGCGACGCGCTCCTCGGCCGAGGACGCGGCGACGCCGGCGAGCTCGTCGCCGGAGCGGCGGGGGGTGGCGCGCGCGAGGAGCTCGCGGAGGGTGGGGAAAACGTGGCGGGTGGCGCCGACGGTGATGGCGTAGCTCATGGCGGGGGCTCAGCGGAGGCGGCCGGTGGAGAGGTAGCGCTCAGCGAGGGCGCAGCTGTCCGCGGTGTAGGACGGGCCCATGGCGCGCGCCTGGGCGGTGTCGGCGTGGGAGCCGATCCAGGCGACGAGGAGGAGGCGGCGCAGGAGGATGAAGTCGTCGATCGCGGCGAGCTCGGCCCGGGAGAGGGGGCGCACGCGGAGGTAGGCGGCGAGCCAGGCGTCGACGCAGGCGGGCATGTCGGGGTGGGTCTCGATGAAGCTGAGGGCGGCGGCGAGGTCGTAGATGAACCAGGAGAGGCCGCAGTCGTCGAAGTCGATGACGGCGACGCGTCCTTCGTGCACGAGGAGGTTGGCGGCGCGGAGGTCGGCGTGGACGAGGCCGAAGCGGGCGCGCGATTCGCCGAGGGACTCGACGCGGGGCCGGAGGGCGGACAGGGCGCGGGCGAGGATTTTTTTCCGCGCGGCGTCCATGCCGAGGCCGTCCTGCCAGCGGCCCCAGAGCGGTCGGGGGCCGTGCATGGCGTCGAAGTCCCAGCGGTGGCGGACGACGGGGGTGGGCGGTCGCCAGGCGGCGGCGTGGTGGTGGAGGCGGGCGGTGATCTCGCCGAGGAGCGCGAAGGCTTGGACGCGGTTGCCGTCGTCGGGCTCGGCGCCGGGGAGCCGCTCCATGAGCACGCAGTGGCGGGGCTCGGGCACGGCGGGGTGCCAGAGGTGTTGCACGTATTCGCCGTCGAGGCCGGGGATGGGCTCGGCGGTGGCGACGGGGGTGTCGCGGCGGAGGGCGCGGATCCAGGCGAGCTCGGAGACGAGGTGGGCGCGGGGGTGGTAACCGGGGCGGTTGATGCGCAGGACGCGCGGGGCGAGGCCGGTGGAGGGGGCGGGGCGGATGAGGTAGGTCGCGTTTTCCGAGTAGTTGAGGAGGGAGATGGTGGAGTCGGGGGGGAGGCCGTAGAGGGGGAGGGCGTGGCGGGCGCGGCGCTCGACGCGGCGGAGCTGGCGGCGCACGGGGAGGGCGGCGAAGGCGGCGGGCGTGATGGGCGCGAGCGCGGGCATGGGCTAGAAGCTGGAGGCGGCGGCGGCGATGCCGTCGGCGGTGCGGGCGAGGATCTCGTCGCACTCGGCGGGGGTGAGCAGGAGGCCGGGTTTGAACTGGAGCACGCGGGGATCGAGCTGGGAGAAGATGGCCCAGACGCCTTTGGCGTAGAGTTCGCGCATGACTTGTTTGGCGCCTTCGGGGTGGGTGGCGAATTCGAGGCCGAAGATGACGCCGCGCTGGCGGATGCCGGTGAAGTGGGGGTGGCTGGCGCGGATGCGGTCGAGGCCGGAGCGGAGGGTGGTGGCGACGCGCTCGACGTTGGCCATGGTCTCGGGGCGGAGGGTGATTTCGAGGGTCTTCAGGGCGGCGACGCAGCCGAGCTCGGCGCCGCCGAAGGTGGAGATGTGGCCCCAGCCGTCTTCGTGGAGCCAGCCGCCGGCGCGGGCGTCGACGAGGACGGCGCCGATGGGGTAGAGGCCGCCGGAGAGGCCTTTGCTGGTGACGATGATGTCGGGGCGCACGCCGTAGCCGGTGATGCCCCAGAGGTGGCCGCCGCCGCAGCGCAGGAGGCCGGTCTGGACCTCGTCGGCGATGTAGAGGGCGCCGTGGCGTTCGCAGAGGGTTTTGACGGCGGGGAGGTAGCCGTCGTCGGGGAGGGGGAAGCCGTAGGTGGCGGGGATGGTCTCCATGATGACGCAGGCGGCGTCGTCGGGGGCGAGGGCGGCTTCGAGGGCGGCGAGGTCGTTGAAGGGGACTTTGACAAATTCGTCGGGGCGGCCGGCGCTGAGAAACTGGTCGGCGTAGCGGCCGTCGGCGGTGCCGAGGGCGAGGCCGGTGTGGCCGTGGTAGGCGCGGAGGATGGAGACGATTTTGCGCCGCCGGGTGGCGTAGCGGGCGCATTTGAGGGCGATGTCGATGGCTTCGCCGCCGCCGCTGGAGAGGATGGCGTGGCGGATGTTATCCGGGGCGGTGCGGACGAGCTCGCGGGCGAGGGCGGCGCGGCCGATGGCGGGGAAGTGGTGGTTGCCGATGTCGAAGTGGTCGAGGGCGGCGCGGAGCTCGGCGATGATCTCGGGGTTGCGGTGGCCGAGGTTGTAGGTGCCGCCGTTGAGGTGGAGGTCGAAGAGGCGGTGGCCGGAGAGGTCGTGGAGGTGGTAGCGTTCGCGGTGGCCGATGACGAGGGGGGTGCCGCGGGCGGCCCAGGCGTGGACTTTGTCGGGGTTCCAGTAGGTGGCGCTGTCGGCGAGGACTTCGGCCTTGGTGGCGGCGAGGAGGGAATCAAGGACGGAGGGCATGGGGTGTGGGC
>JBILUB010000035.1:0-12614 GCA_044371245.1 Opitutaceae bacterium | reverse complement strand
GGTGAGGGAGTGGCTCCCTTGGCTCGTTCGGGGGATCGGGTCGAAGGGTGGCGAGCGTCGCGGGGGGAGGGGTGGGGGGCGTCGTCTCCGGGGTGTCGGGCGCGGCGTCCTCCGCCGGACGCGCCGCCGTTTCCGGTTCGGTCGCGCCCTTCGGTACGCGACCGAGCCAAGACCGGGCGCTAAAGGTGCCGAGGGCGGTGAGAACGAGGGCGAGCAGGAACCAGAGAAGCCGCCGGCGACGGCGGCGCGGAGCGGGCTCGGCCCGCAGTGCGCCGCCCTGGGGATCGGCGGCGCGTGGCGCTGCTTCGTCGCCCGCGATCGAGGCCGGGGAGGCCTGGGGAAAGCCCCAGCTGCGCAGGCGCCAGCCTTGTTCGGTGAGTACGGCCCGGACCGCGAGATCCGCGTCCGAGGCCTGGCGGAGTCTGCCGCTCAGGCGCCGCACCCCCTCGAGCAGGGGGTCCGCTCCCGCGCCCGCGGAGTCGCGCAAACGTTGCTCAAAGTCCGCGGTGAAGGCGGCCTCCGCGTCCTCGAGGGAGGCGCGCAGCCCGGCCAGATCTTGTTCGCCGGGCGGGACGGCGGCGCGGGGGGCGAGCCATTCCCAGACCAGCTCGGCGCCCTCGGCATGTCGGATCGGGGGCAGGAGGACGCGGCGGAAACTCGGAGCCAAGAGCGGCCAGTAGCCATGGACGCCGCGTGCTCCGATCAGTTGCGCGTTCTCGGCGGCCTCGGCCACGCGCCAGCGTACGCGCTCCGCGCTCACGGCGCAGCTTCCTCCTCGGAGAGCAGGGTGGCGAGCGGCCAGGTGTAATGCCGGCCGGATTCCAGCCGAAGCGGGAGGGCGTGGGCGGAAAGGGTGCCGGGGGCCAGGGGCAGTGGTGAGGCGACCGGAGTGTAGTCGCCCGCGGGCAGCGCGTGGATCCGATGGGCCCGCGGCGGCAGCTCGGTGCTCCAGGCCTCGCCGCCCCCGACGGGGCGGAGCTCCACGCGCCAGACGAAGTCGCTGTGGTTCTCCAGCGCGATCTGGGCGGGGGGCGCGGGGGGAGGCTCGGGGCGGTGTGCGCAACCGCTCGCGAAGAGGAGCGTGAGGAGGGCGAGACCGGCTAGCGAGACGCCGGCGGGCGGGTGCGGCCAGGAGCGTCGTGGGGTGGAGGAGCCGGACATCGGAGGACGGAGGATAGACGGTCTATCGGCACGGACCGCGGAGAAGCGTAGCGAAGGGTGTGGGTGCGCATTTTCGGCTTTGCGCGGTCGTGAGGGCCCGCAGCCTCTGGGCTCTCATGCGTGAAGTATCCTCTGATTATGGGCGGGTGGTGGTGGGCTCCCAGGCGGAGCTTTTTGGTGAAGCGCTTCGTCTCACGCTCGAGAGTCGGGCCGCGGCCAGGGCGGGGCGCTTTCTCTGGGCTTTGACCGGAGGGAGCACGCCGGCGGCGTTTTATCGTTGGTGTGCCGAGACCCGCGCGCTGCCCGAGGATCTGGCCCAGGGCACGCATTTCTCCGTGAGCGATGAGCGCCACGTGTTGCTGAGCAGTCCGGAGAGCAATTTCGGCAATGCGGAGCGGCAGTTGCTGGATCCGTTGGGCGTGCCGACCGACCGGCGGCACCCGTGGATGGTGGCCTGGCCGGTGGCCGAGGCGGCCGAGGCCTATCGACGCACCTGGCTGATTCTGGCGGGTCCTGGACGCGCGTATGATCTGTGTTTTCTGGGCATGGGGGATGATTGCCATACGGCGTCGCTTTTCCCGAACACGCCTTTGCTGAAAGATGACGGCGGGCTGCTTTTTGGAGGGCAGGAGGTGCCGGGCAAAGGCTGGCGCTTGACGATCACCCCGAGCGGCCTGCGGGCCTGTGGTCGAGTGGTGGTGATGGCGCTCGGGGCTGGGAAAGCCGAGGCGCTGCATCGGGTGCATCGGGGCCCGTCGGACGTGTTACAGGTCCCTTCGCAGGTGTTGAAAACCTGCGCCGATCGGGTGGTCTGGTTGGTGGACGAGGCGGCGGCGGCACGGCTCTGAGGGCGGGCCTCGGCCCACGCTTTTCCTTGGCGGTGGGCGGTCTGCGCGGGCAGGCTGCGGGGATGCGTCTCGCCTTGATCGCCGATATCCATGGCAACCTGCCCGCGCTCGAGGCGGTGCTGGCGGAGATCGCGGTCTTGCGGCCCGACCGCTTGGTGGTGGCGGGCGATGTGGTGGACGGTGGGCCGGACTCGGCGGGCTGCTGGCGACGGGTGAAGGCGCTGGGCTGCCCGGTGATCCGGGGCAATCACGAGCGCTACGTTTTCGACTACGGCACGGAGCGCGCCGATCCGGCGTGGAGTTCGCCGCAGTTTGCGCCGCTGCGTTTCGCCCGGGCGGAGTTGACCGGCGAGGAGATGGCGGAGCTGGCGGCACTGCCGACGAGCTGGCGGGATCCCGCCCATCCGGAGTTGCTTGTGGTGCATGCCTCGCTGCGCGGGGACAACGACTCGATTTTTCCCTACACGCCGGAGGCGCAGATCGACCCGATGTTTGAAGGGCTGGATCCGCAGGTCAGCGTGATCGTGCGCGGGCACAACCACGCTTGCTCGACCCGGGAATGGGCGGGGCGGCGGATCGTGACCACCGGGAGCACGGGCTTGCCCCAGGATGGGAATCCGGCGGCGCAGTTTCTTTTGTTGGAGCTGGGCTCATCGGGGGTCTGGAGCGTGCGCCATCGGGCGGTCCGCTACGACGTGGGGGCGACTTTGCGCCGCTTTCGCGAGAGCGGATATCTGGAAAAAACCGGTCCGCTCGGGCGTCTGTTTTACCGGGAGATGGAGACCGGCACGCATCAGGTGGTGCCCTTCCTGCGTTTCTACGGGGCGGCCCGTTCGCGGGGGGCGCACTGGACGCTGGAGGAGACCTTGCGCCGGTTTTTCGAGTTGTCGGGCTGAGCGGTCCCGAGCGGGCGGGCTCAGAAGCCGGCGGTCTCCAGGCGGACGCTCACGCCGTAGTCGCCTTCGCGCCGCGTGCCGTCGTAAGCGGAGAACTCGTAGGAGGCGGTCCAGAAGCGCGAGAGACGCTGCGCCACGGTGAGGCTCTGCTCGGTGACTTCGCCGCTGCGGGAGTCGAGCCGGAGGCGCGCGATCAGCGAGTAGATTTCATTAAGCCGCAGGCCGAAGGTCGTGGTGTATTCCTGGATCTGGCGGCGGGGGGCGAGATCCTCGAGGTAGTGGGTGCCGATGCGGAAGCTCCACACCTCGGCGTCGCGCAGGGTCAGGCCGGTGTTCAACTCCTGGAGTTTGCCGGTCTGGAGGGTCTGTCGGCTGAAGCTGTCGAAACGCAGCCAGGGCGCGGGGCTGAGCGCAAAAAAGGCATGGAGATCGCCGCGGTCGCGCCGTCCGTCCGGGCCGAGTGTGGAGAGGCGTGCATCCCGGGCGGCTTCGGGGTCCGCGTGCTGATCGATCGCGAGCTCGAGCTGAGCGAGGTCGCGGGAGCCGTGGGTCGGGTGGCGGGTTTGGAGTTTTTGGTCGAGACCGATGCGGAAGGTGTTGAGCGCGGGGAGGCGGTCGATGTCCCGCCGGTCGGCGAGACCGAGCGGGCGGAGGTAGGTGTTGAAGGGATCGTCGTCGATGGCGGGGATGGAGCCCTGGCCGACGTCGGCCGAGGGGCTGAAGCGATAGGCGAGTTTCGGGGTCACCAAGTGCCGCAGGCCGTCGATGTCCCAGCGCTTGTTCCGATAGTCCCAGGCGCCGCTGAAGCGGAGGAGCTCGGCGTCGAAGCCCGCCTCGGCCAGCACGCGGGTGTAGTTGCCGCGGGCCGAGCCTGCCGGAGTGCGTTCGTAGTGGGTGACGCGGGCGCCGACGGTCGGGGTGACGGCCAGCCATTCGCGAGGGGTGAAGGGGCGCATGGCGCCGTAGTACAGGTCGGCCCGATCGCTGCGGATGCTGCCGGTGGCGGCGAGCGGATCATCCTCCCGCAGGGCGGCCACGGAGGCGTTTAGCCGGTGGTAGACACCGGCGCCGAGCTCGACCGGCAGGCCGTCGAAGCGCAGCTCGGGCAGTCGCTCCTGGACCAGCGCCCAGTCGTTGACCTGCACGCGGGTGAAAAGCGAGACGACGTAGTTTCCGCCGAGCTTTTCCGCTTCGAACCAGGTGTCGGGGGTCTGGAGGCCAAAGTAGCCTTCGCTGCGAAAATCCCGGGTGATAAACGAATCCGACCAGTAGTGGATCTGGCCAGCGACATGGGCCGTGTCGGTCAGCTCCTGCCGGTGGCGCCACTCGAGGTAGGCTCGCTCGTCCCGGATCGAGTCGCCGCGGATGTCTTCGCCCGGGTTACCCTGGTCTTGGATAAAACCGCTGCGAAACTCGCCGCGGGCGCCGAGCCCACCGGCGCCGGGGTAGTCGTAGTCGCCGATCGGCCCGAAGAGCAGGCCGCGTTTGGAAAAAAGTCCCAGATCGGCGCCGAGTCGGAGCGAATCGGTGACGGCGGTGGCGCCGGCGACGCTGAGCTCCGCGCCGAGATTGTTGTCGTAGCCGGCGCGGACATCGAGGTCGGCGAAGGAGGGGTTGCGCGGGGTCTCCGCGAGTCGGGGGAGCGGGAGGAGCTCTACCTCGCCGACACCGAGTCGGGCGCCTTCCAGCCGGGCCACGTCGTCGCGCGGATCCGGAGCTTTTTCGTAGCGCACGGCCCGCGCCCTCAACACCGGGCTGAGCGGATCGGGTTCGCCGTAGGTGAGGGAGGCTGCTTCAATGGTCGCTCCTGCGGCGTCACCCCGGGCCGCGTCGCCCGCGGCGAGCAGTTGCCCTTCCCCGAGTCGGAAACGGCCGACTTCCCAGGAGCGGTCGTTCACGCGATAACTGATCTCGTCCGCGACGAGACGCTGGGCCCCGCGGGTCAGGACCACGTTGCCCCGCGCCGTGGCGACGAGGGTGCGATTGTCCAAACTGATCTCGTCGGCGCGCAGGACCACGTCGCCCTGGGCGAGGCGCGCGTCCCCGCGGAAGAGCGACTCTTGCTCGGTGACCAGCGTCTCCTCGGCCGTGAGCTCGGGCAGGACCGGCTGCGCGGCGTTGAGCTTGGCCAGGGCGAGGAGGAGCGTGGCGACGAGAGGGGCGAAGCGGAGGGTCACAGCCCGGCGAGCAAAGCCCGCGATCCCGCCCAAGCAAGCCTGCGCCCGGAGTCGGTCGGGAAGAGTTGGCCGTGTGCCCGGTCTCGCGTTTCCCGATGAAGCGGGGGCGCACCCGATGCCGGACAGGCGCGGGAACGGTCAGGGCGGGAGGAGGGGCGGGCCGCGGATGGCCCAGTTTTCGCTTTGCGCGGTCCGGGCCTCGGGGCAATTTGCGCCGCAGTCCCCTGATCCCCCCCACCTCCTTTTTTCTCAAATGGCCCGCGCCGTCGCGTCTCGCTCCTCCGCATCGTCCACCGCCCTCACCGAGCTCTCCCGTTTGCGCGCCGAGGTGCGCGCCCTCGGATCCGCGCTCGGTCGTGTGATCACCCGGATCGAGGGCGCCGAGACGCTCGCGACCGTCGAGCGCCTGCGGGGCCTGGCCAAGGCGGCTCGCGCCGGCGAGCCCGGGGCGCCCCGGGAACTGACCGCCGCCGTCGCCGCGCTCGCTCCGTCGGCGGCCTTTAATCAGGCGATGGCCTTCACCCTCTACTTTGAGTTGGTGAATCTCGCCGAGGAGAACTTTCGCATCCTCCTGCTCCGCCGTCGCCGCGCCGAGGTGCTGCGCGCCCGCTCGGCCCCGCCCCGCGAATCGATCGAGGCCGCCGTCGCCGAGTTAAAGGCGCGGGGAGTGGGCGCCGAGTCGATGCAGTCCCTCGTCGACCGGGTCGCGATCGAGCTGGTTTTCACCGCGCATCCCACCGAGTCCAAACGGCGCACCCTGCTCACCAAACTGCGCCGCCTCGCCCTCCTTCTCCGCGGTGACCAGGCTCTCGAGCCCGGGTACTTCGGCGACCCTGCGGCGGTCGAGCGCGAGATCGCCTCCCTGTGGTTGACCGATCGCAGCCGCGTCGAGCGGCCCTTGGTGACCGACGAGGCGCGGACCGGGCTGTGGTACTTTGACACCACGCTTTTCGACGTGCTCCCCCGTTTGCAGACGGAGATGCGCCGGGCCCTGGCCCTGCACTATCCCACGGTCCGCCCGCCCTCCCGCTGGTTGACCTTTGGCTCCTGGATCGGCGGCGATCGCGACGGCAACCCCAACGTCACCGCCGCCGTGACCGCCGAGGTGCTCGGTCTTCATCGCCAGCTAGCGCTCGACAAACTGCTCGTGAATGTGCGGGAACTCGGGCGCACCCTCACCGTTTCCGACCGGCGGGAGAGTCTGACTCCGGAGCTGAAGAAGCTGCTGCGCGAGAACCGCCATCTCTCTTCCCGGGTCGAGGCCTTGGTCAAACGCTACCCCCACGAGACCTACCGCCTGGTGCTGGCGGGTCTGCGTGAGCGCGTGCAACACGCCTGCGCCGACGCCGACCGCACGCTCCAGGCTCCCGCCGACGCCGAGCCCGCCCTCGCCGCCCAAGATGCTCGCGAGATCCTCGAATGCCTCGTTCGCAGCCTCGAGTCCGGGCGGGGCGCGATCCTGGTGGATGGCGAGCTGCGCGAGAATCTCACCCGCCTGGATGTGTTTGGCCTGCACACCGCCAGGCTCGACCTGCGCCAGCACTCCGGACCGCACGAGGCGGCCGTGGCCGAGTTGCTGGGCCGGAGCGACTACGCCAAGTTGCCCGAGATCGAGCGGCGCGACCTCCTCGCGACCGCGATCACCAAGGCCAAGCCGCTCGCGCCGGCCGCCATCGCCGCGCTCTCGCCCGCCACCCGCCATGTCGTCGAGCCCCTCGTGCTCGCCGGCCGCGCCCGTGCTCGTCTCGGCCCCGACTGTCTCGGCATCTACATCATCAGCATGACGACCGACGTGTCGGATCTGCTCGAGGTCGCCTACCTCATGCGCCTCGCCGAGGTGGAGCTGCCGATCTCGCCGCTTTTCGAGACCCTGGACGATCTCACGAATGCTCCGCGCGTGCTCACGGAGCTCTTCGCCCACCCCGCCTACGCCCCCATCCTGGCCGCGCGGCAGGGCCACCAGCACGTGATGCTCGGCTACTCCGACTCGAACAAAGACTGTGGCTACCTCACCGCGAACTGGGCCCTCTACAAGGCGCAGGACGAGATCGCGCGCGTCTGCCGCGAGGCCACCGTGCGGGTGACTCTCTTCCACGGCCGCGGTGGGTCCATCGCGCGAGGCGGCGGCCCCGCCGCCAAGGCGATCCTGGCCCAGCCGGTCGCTCTCCGCGACGGCGGCATCCGCGTGACCGAGCAAGGCGAGGTGCTCTCCACCCGTTACCACGAGCCCGAGCTCGCCTACCGTATCCTCGAGCAGATGACCTACGGCGTCATGCTTGGCATCCACGCGGCCGAGCAACGCGCGCCGATCAAGCCCGAGTGGCTCGAGGCGATGGAGCGCATGAGCGCGGACGGCTTTGCGGCCTACAAGCGGCTCGTGCACGACGACCCCGAATTCATCGCCTTCTGGAAGCAGGCCACGCCGATCGACGAGATCAGCAACCTGAAGCTCGGATCCCGCCCCACCTTCCGTCGCGCCACCCAGAGTGTCGCCGATCTGCGCGCCATCCCCTGGGTCTTTTCGTGGATGCAGGCCCGCTTCAACTTCCCCGGCTGGTACGGGCTGGGCTCCGCTCTCGCCCCGGTGATCGCTCGCGGCCGTCCCGGCCGAGACCTCTTGCGCGCCATGCACGCCGGCTGGCCCTTTTTCCGCACCCTGATCGACAACGCGCAGTTGACCCTCTGCAAGGCCGACATGGGCATCGCCCGCCTCTACGCCTCGCTGGTCGAGGATGCGCGCGTCCGGCAGAAAATCCTCTCCGCCCTGGAGGACGAGTTTGCCCTCACCGAACGCGTCATCCTCGCGGTGACCGGGCGGAAAAAACTGCTCGCCGACGAGCCCGTGCTGCGAAAATCGGTCGAGCTGCGCAATCCCTACATCGATCCGCTCAACTACCTGCAGGTCGAGATGCTGCGCCGCCTGCGCGCGGGTGGCCTGGACAAGACCGAGGAGGAGGCCACCCGCCGGGTGGTCGAGCTCACGATCAACGGCATTTCGGGCGGTCTGAAGAACACCGGTTGAACGCGCCGCTCCTGGCCCGCGACCCCGCCACCCCTGCGAACGGTGGATCCGCTCCGGCTCGCGCCGAGCGGTCCCATCGGGTCATGTCCGTTGCATTGATTCGGCAAAATGCCGCCTCGTCATTCCCACCCTTGTGACCAAGCCTCTCCTCAGCCCCGCGTCCCTCATGTTGATCACCGCCGACGAGCTCGAGTCCTTCTCCAACGCCACCTGCGCGCGACCCCACTCCCTGCTCGGCATGCATCAGGTGAAGGGAGGCCTGGTGGTGCGGGCCTTTCTCCGCGACGCGCTGAGCTGCGAGGTGGTCGAGTTTCCGTCCGGCAAGCGCTCCGCCTCGGCCGCTCCCGCGGAAAAACTCCACCCGATGGAGCGGGTGTCGCCCGAGGGACTGTTTGAGGTGTTGATCCCGCGCCGCAAGACTCTCTTCGCCTACCAGCTGCGGGTCGTGCGGGAGAACGGCGAGATGCGCCAGTTCCATGACCCCTATCGGTTTTTGCCCACGCTGGGGGACCAGGACCTCTATCTGTTCAACGAGGGTAACGAACACCGCGCCTACGAAAAATTCGGCGCCCATCTCCGCGTCGTCGACGGTGTGTCCGGGGTGGCCTTCGCGGTCTGGGCGCCCAGCGCGGCCCGCGTCTCGGTGGTGGGCAACTTCAACGCCTGGGACGGCCGCTATTTTCCCATGCGCCCCCTCGGTGCTTCGGGCGTCTGGGAACTTTTCGTGCCCGGCCTCGGCGAGGGTGAGCTCTACAAATTCGAGATCCGCAGCGCCCCTGGAGACATCCTGATCAAGACCGACCCCTACGGCACCGCCTTCGAGGCGCCTCCGGGCAATGCCGCCATCGTCTGCCAGACCCGCAAGCACGTCTGGGGCGACGCGGCCTGGCTCGAGCGGCGCGCCGCCCAGGCCGCCCAGGTCGATCGCCCGATCTCGATCTACGAAGTCCATCTCGGCTCCTGGCGGCGTAAGCTCGCCGACGGCAACCGTCCGCTCAGCTACCGCGAGCTGGCCCCGGCCTTGGCCGACTACTGCCTCGAGCTCGGCTTTACTCACATCGAGATCATGCCGATCGCGGAGCATCCCTTCGACGGCTCCTGGGGGTATCAAGTCACGGGATTTTTCGCGCCGACCCATCGCTTCGGATCGCCCGAGGATTTCGCGTGGTTCGTGGACCATCTGCACCAGCGCGGGATCGGCGTGATCCTCGACTGGGTCCCGGCCCACTTCCCCAGGGACAGTTTTGCGCTCGCGGAGTTCGATGGTTCCCACCTCTACGAACACGCCGATCCCCGTCAGGGAGCGCACATGGACTGGGGTACCCTGATCTTCAACTATGGCCGTCACGAAGTGCGCTGTTTTCTCGTGGCCAACGCCCTGGCCTGGCTCGACCGCTACCACCTCGACGGACTGCGGGTCGACGCCGTGGCCTCGATGCTCTACCTCGACTACTCGCGCAAAGAGGGCGAGTGGATCCCCAATCAGTACGGCGGCCGGGAAAATCTCGAGGCCCTCGCCCTGCTCCGGGAGACCAACCGGCTCGTCCACCACTACCATCCCGGCGTCCTGATGATCGCCGAGGAGAGCACGGCCTTCGCCGGCATCTCCAAGCCCCTGGCCGAGGGCGGCGTCGGTTTCGACTTCAAGTGGAACATGGGCTGGATGCACGACACCCTGAAGTTCTTCCAGAAGGAGCCGATCCACCGGCGCTGGCATTTGAATGATTTCAGCTTCGGCGCGCTCTACAACTGGTCGGAGCGCTTCATCACCGTCTTCAGCCACGACGAGGTCGTGCACGGCAAAGGCTCGATGTTGATGAAGATGCCCGCGCTCGAGATCCGCGAGCGCGCCGCGCACCTGCGCTCCCTCTACGCTCACATGTGGGCCTGGCCGGGCAAAAAGCTGCTCTTCATGGGTTGTGAATTCGGTCAATCGCGGGAGTGGGCCTACTCCGGCTCGCTCGACTGGCACCTGCTGCAGTATCTCGACCACGAGGGACTGCGCCTGCTGGTGCGGGACCTAAATCACCTTTACCGAAGCGAGGCCGTGCTCGGGCGGCACGACCTCGATGGCCGCTGCTTCCGCTGGATCAACTGCAGCGATGCCGAAAACACGGTGGTGAGCTACCTGCGCCACGATCCCGAGCAACGCAGCTTCGTCGCCTACGTCGGCAACCACACCCCCGTGCTGCGCGAAGGCTACCGGGTCGGCGTTCCCCGCCTCGGCTGGTGGCGGGAGTTGATCAACACGGACAGCCAGTACTACGGCGGGTCCGGCCTCGGAAACGGCGGGGGCGTGGGCGCGGAGACCGTTCCGTGGGACGGCTTCGACTACAGCATCAAACTCGTACTGCCCCCGGTGTGCGGAATCCTGTTCAAGTGGACGGAGTCCGAGGCCTGACGAGGGCCGAGGGCCCAGCCCCTTCCGTTTGATCTCGCGGCGGCCCGGTGCCCGGCGCCGGGGGGCTCGAGAAAGGGGGCCCTCGTTCCGCGTGACGGACTCGACCGCGGGCCGAGGCTTGGGCGGCGTTTATGCCCGCGGGATGGCAGATTATTTTCAATAAAGTTCGGTTCTGCTCTCGCGCTCGCCGCGTGCGCTTGGCCTCCTTTCCCCGCTTTTAGCCATGCCCGGCATCGCCTTCATCCAGGATCTGGCCGTCATCCTCGCCTCGGCGGCCTTGCTCGGCTGGTTCTGCCAACGGGCTGGTTTGTCGGCGGTCGTGGGCTATCTGGTGGCGGGCATGCTGGTGGGGCCCTACACCCCGCCCTTCGCCCTCGTGGTCGACGATGCGAGCATCGCGACGGCCGCCCAGATCGGCCTGGTTTTCCTGATGTTTTCCATCGGGCTGCGCCTCAGTCTGCGCCGCCTGCAACGTCTGGGCGCCGGTCTGCTTCTGGCGGTCTTTTTCGGGGCCTTTCTGACCTATTTCGCGACGCGGGTCCTCGGCGCCTTCGTCGGGCTCGATGGCACCCAGACTCTTTTCCTCGCGGGCATGCTGATGGTCTCCTCGTCCGCGATCATCGGCAAGGTGCTGCAGGAAACGGGCACCGGGCACGAGCGGCCGGGACAGTTGGCGATGGGCGTCACGGTGCTCGAGGACGTGGTCGCGGTGGTCATGCTCACCGTGCTGAACTCGGTGGTCGCGCTCGCGGCCGCGGGTGGAGAGGCGGGAGCGGAGGACGCCGGCGGGGTCGGCGCCGCCATCGGGGGCTTCGGCGCCTTCGTGGTCTTCGCGGGCATCATGGGCCTGCTCATCGTGCCCTGGCTGCTGCGCGGGCTCACGCGCAAGGCAGACGGCGAGCTGCAGACGCTGGCGACCGCGGCCTTGTTGTTCGGGCTGGCGATCGCCGCCTACCGGGCGGGCTACTCACTGGCGCTCGGCGCTTTTTTGCTCGGGACGATCGTGGCGGAGACCCCGCAACGTCATCAAGTGGAGCGCGTGTTTGAGGGCATGCGGGACGTGTTTAGCGCGGTGTTTTTTGTCAGTATCGGATTGCAGATCGACGTGCGCCTGCTGGCCGAATCGTGGTGGATGGTCCTCGGTTTGGCCTTGTTTACTTTGATCATCCGCGTGGGTGCGGTGTCGACCGGCCTCACCCTCGTGGGCACGCCGCAACGTGACGCCTTGCGCGCGGGGCTGGTCGTCACGCCGATCGGCGAGTTTTCATTCATCATCGCGCAACTCGGCGTGGCCGCGGCGGTCGTGCCGGCGAGCTATTATCCCATCGCGGTCGGGCTCTCGCTCCTCACTTCCTTGACCGCGCCCCTGCTCACCCGCCACTCCGGGGCGATCGCCGGCGACCTGCTGCGGCGCCGGCCCCGCTGGTTGGTCGAGGCCCTCGAGGCCTACCAGGAATGGCTCGAACGGCTCAGGGAGCGTCGGGCCGGCAGCCTCTTGTGGAAGCTGAGTCGCAAACGGGTGATCCAGATCGTGGTCGAGCTGCTGTTTGTCGCGGGCCTGCTCGTTTTTGCCGAGCCGATGGAGCGGATGTTGAGCGAGTACCTCGGTGAGAACTGGCTCTTCCCCGGCGGGCCGACCGTGCTTTTCTGGTCGGTGCTGGTGATCCTCGCCTTGGTGCCGCTCCTGGCCGTCTGGAGAAACGTGGAGGCCCTCGCCCTGATCGTGGCCGAGTTTTCCACCCGCAGCCAACCCGAGGGGCGCCGCTCGCGGGTCGCGGCCTTGATCGCGAACGGCGTGCGCTTGGTGGCCACCGTGGCGCTGGTGATTTGGGTGGGTGGTTTCGCGCCGGGAGGTGCGGCGGGCTGGACGATGGCGGCGGGCGCCTTGCTCGCCATCGCGGCCTTGATCGTTCTGCGACGCCGTATGATCTATTGGCACAGCGAGCTGGAGGTCGGCCTCCAAGGCGTGCTCGGGGAGGGCGGTCCGGGCCGGATGGGCGGGAGCTCGATGCGCTGGTTCGGCCGGCGGGAAGAGTGGAAGATCAGCATCTCCGAGTTTGTCGTGCCCGATCTCGCCGCGAGCGCCGGCTGCACGCTCAAGGAAATCAA
>JBILUB010000337.1:0-3467 GCA_044371245.1 Opitutaceae bacterium | reverse complement strand
CCGCCTCGCCCGCACCCTCAAGCACCTTCGCTCCAAGGCCGAAACCCTCGGATTCCAACTCACTCCCATCCAACAGACTGCATGATGTTACTTGAGAGGTTAAGGGCCGGGGCTGGGGAGGCTGAGGCGGAGGCGGAGGAAGCGTCGGGTGGCGCCGGGGGGAGGGGAATCGGTGACGGTGGTGGTTTGCCCGACCTGGCCGGGGTTGGTGGCGAGGTCGGTCCAGGTGATGAGGTCGCCGCTGGCCTGGACGGTGTAGGTGAAGGTGGGCGAGGCGCGGAGGAAGCTGAGGCGGAGGCGGCCTTCGGGGTCGAGGCTGGTGGTGAGGGGGGCGGTGGAGGCGGGGTCGTCGGGGTCGGAGCCGAGGGCGACTTCGAGGAGGTTGGCGAGGCCGTCGCGGTCGGGGTCGTCGGAGGGGCCGCCGGTGTAGCCGGGGCTGCCGCCGAGGCCGCCGACGCGGAGGTCGGCGACGAGGGGGGAGAGGGTGGTGCCGGCGCTGGTGATGTCGACGGTGTAGCGGCCGGCGGCGGCGGTGCTGAGTGAGCTGAGTTGGTAGGCGGGGGCGGTGGCTCCGGGGAGGAGGAGGCCGTCGCGGCGCCACTGGTAGGTGGGCGCGGGGAAGGCCTCGGCGGCGACGGCGAGGTAGAGGGGGGCGCCGGGGGGGAGGTCGGGGGTGAGGGGGCTGCTGAGGACCTGGGGCGGGCGGGCCGGGCCGGCGGGTGTGGTGGTGAGGACGATCTGGTCGAGGGCGGCGTCGCCGTTGGTGCCGGAGGAGAGGATGTTGTAGCGGAAGCGGAGGCGGAAATCGGCGACGCGGTAGGCGGCGAGGTCGACGCTGCGCAGTTTCCAATCGAGGCCGCTGCTGCTTTGCTGGCCGCTGATGGTGACGACGTCGGAGTTCCACGCGCCGCGGGCGAAGACATCGACGCGGAGGGTGCCGAGGTCGACGCCTTGGAGGTGATAGGCGAAGTCGAGGGTGGCGGTGGCGACGCCGGAGAGGTCGTAGGTGGGGGAGAAGAGGGAGGCGACGGTGGGGCGGTTGCGGCCGCTGGGGGTGACGAAAGCGTAGCTCCCGGCGCCGCTAGGGTAGCCGCCGTCGGGGCCGGTGCCGGCGAGGGGGGTGGGGCCGGAGCCGATCTCCCAGCGGGCTTGGTTGCCGTTGAAGATGGTGTACCAGCTGGTGTCGGCCGTGAGGGTGCGGAAGTTTTCGAAGCCTTCGAGGATGGGGAGGTCGAGGCCGGTGAGGGTGGCGGTGACGAGGGAGTTGGCGGCGAGTTGAAGGGGGCTGGCGTCGGTGAGGCGGAGGGTGAGGCTGCGGGTGGGGGCGGAGGAGGGGCGGGTGTCGGCGCCGCGGGGGATGACGATGGTGCCGAGGCCGGTGGCGGGGTCGAAGGAGGTGGCGCCGGCGACGGCGAGGTCGGGGGTGGCGCCGAGGAGGATGGCGTCGGTGGTGAGGCGGAAGGAGATGGTCGCGGCGGTGTCGCGCGGGGCGACGGCGTTGCGGGTGGCGGTGAGGCTGAGTACGCGGCCGCCGATGGCGGAGAAGGTGGTGGCGCTGGCGGAGAGCGAGACGGTGGCGGCGCGGTCGATCTGGACGAGGGCGGTGGCGGTGGCGCCGTTCGCGTCGCGGGCGGTGTAGCGGATGCGGACTTGATCGAGCTCGAGGGGGGCGGGGGTGTAGACGAGGTAGCCGTTGTTGAGGTTGGTGAAGACGGTGCCGCGGTTGCCGGGGCGGGTCTCGAGGCTGAGGGTGCCGAGGCCGGCGAGGAGCTCGGCGGAGACGAGTTGAAAGGCCTTTTCGGAGTAGGTGGCCGGGGTGCTCTGGTCGGGGGAGGAGCGGACCTCGACATCGCCGGCCCAGAGGCGGCCGGTGGCTTGGTCGTTGAGCAGGGGGTTGAGGCGGATGGGGCCGGTAAAGTCGCTGGTGAGGAGGTCGTCGCGGAGGACGAGGGCGGGGCTGAGACCGGGTGCGGCGCTGGAGCCGCCGACGTTGACGTTGACGTCGGCGCTGTGGAGCCAGCCGGCGCCGTTGTTACCGACATCGCCGGAGAGGGTGTAGGTGAACCAGGCTTGGCCGGTGAAGCCGGGGGCGGGGGTGAACTCGATTTGGGAGCCGACGAGGCGGGTGCTGCCGGCGGCGAGGGGGAAGACGGAGCCGGTCTCGATGAGGCGGAGCTGGTTGGTGGCGCCGAGGAGGACGGAGGTCTGGTCGTCGGCGAGGGGGGAGAGGAGGACGGGGGTGCCGGCGGGGGTGCTGACGGTGTCGTCGATGCCGAAGGGGATCTGGGCGGGATCGCGGAGGGGGGCTGGGCCGTATTGGTTGAGCAGGGCGTTTCCGCTGCTGGCCATGTAGTTGTGAATGTCTTTGGCGCCGGTGAAGGAGCCGCCGGTGCTCTCGGTGAAGAAGCTTTCGTTGCCGGCGATGCGGGAGGAGTTCATCGCGCCGCCGACGGTGTGGCTGGCGCCGACGTTGTGCCCGAGCTCGTGGGTGTGGACCTCCCAGCCGAAGGAGCGCTCTTGGGTGGAGAGGGCGGAGTTGTTGTTGCCGAAGGCGTCGACGTAGGCGCGGCCGATGGTGCCGCCGGCGGCCCCGTCGACGAGATTCCAGGCGGCGGCGTGACCCCAGCGGTAGGTGCTTTTCGGCCGGCGGGTGGAGAGCCAGGCGGCCCAGCGGTCGAGCTCGGTGGCGCCGAGGCTGGTCTCGACGATGTCGGTCTCGGAGGAGTCGCTGGGGATGAGGATGAGCTCTTGGAGGAGGTAGCGCAGGCCGAGCTGGCGTTCGTACACATCGGCGGTGCGGGCGGCGACGGCGAGGTAGCCGGAGGCGCGGGAGGCGAGGCCGGAGGAGGGGCCGGTCTCGGTCTTGGCCGAGGCCCAGAGGACAACGATCTCGCGGAGGGAGTCGTGGTAGAGCGGCCCGAGTCGGTAGTGCGGGTGATCGACGAGGGCTTCACCGATCTCGGGCTGAAGGGTATCGAGGGCGGCGGCGAGGGTGACGGGGATCGGAGGCGCCGGGGTGGCGAGGGGGGGAGCGCGGAGGGTGGCGACCCCGTGCTCGACGGTGCAGCGCGAGTGGTCGTGGTCGCTGTGCGAGTGCGGGACGGCGCCGAGCTGGCGGGCGAAGAGGGTGCCGGTGGCGGGGTCGGTCTCGGCGAGGTAGTCGACGCCATCCAGGCTGAGGCCGAGGGCGAGGTGGCCGTCGACGACGGCGAGGGAGGCGGGAGCGCCGAGGCCGGCCGGGCCGAGCAACTCGCGGCCGAGGTAGACGGAGTGGGTGAGGGGGAGGCGGGCGGCGGGGGAAGCGCCGGCGGAGATGCCAAAGCCGGGGGTGGTGAGAGTGGTGGGGCGGAAGGCGAAGCGGCGGGCGGGGCCGTCGCCGAGCGTGAGGGTGAGGGGGTGGCCCTGCTGAATGGCGGTGATCAGTGGATCGGACTGGATCCGGGCTGTTGTTTGGTCGGGGGGCTGGG
>JBILUB010000385.1:0-3053 GCA_044371245.1 Opitutaceae bacterium | reverse complement strand
CCCGTGTCCGACGGTCTGCCAAGCCCACGCCTCCCTGCGTGCCGGCCTGGGCGTCCCGCCCAAGCCTCCGCCGCCGCCCACCCTTCGCCGCCCACCCCCGCTAAACCGGCGCCCTCCGCCGAATCTCCCGACCGCTCCGCCGACGCCGTCGCCGCTCCGGACCACGCCCCCGCGACCCCGAGGACGGCTCCCTCCCCACGTGCCCGCCAGCGACGGCGTCACTGGCAAGAGCATCGTGGACCCACAAGACGCCCCGACTTCACCGAAATCAGCCAACCCGACTACCGCCCCACCCCAGAAGAAGGCCACGCCCTCATTCAGGGACTCGACGCCACCCTCCACCAAATAGGTTTCGGATCTTGCGATGCCCCTAGGCGGCGCTCTCCCCTTTCGGTTACAGAAGCCGGATGGGAACGGGCCGCGCTCTCCACTCGTTGTTCACCAGCGCCTTCTCGCCGCCAAAATAGTCGCCATGCATTGTCAAGTTCGGCTTTGCAAAAACCCCTGAGACACCTACGACGAAATTCTTTTCGCGCTATGGCTTCCACCTTCATCTCTACATCGTCCTCACCCCGTTCGCACTCCTCGCACCGCCGCCTTCTTCGCGCCGCCGCCGCGTTTTTCTTCTCCGCCCTCGTCACCCTGCGCGCCGATCACCCGCTCGAGGGCTCATGGTACCTGACCGCCTTCGAGCACGAGGTTGCTACCAATCCCGCCGCCTTCGCCCACGCCCCGCTCCCCTTCAAACGCGTCACCATCACCGAGACCACGCCCGGAACCCTCCGCCTGGAATTGCGCAACGCTAG
This sequence comes from Opitutaceae bacterium, assembly GCA_044371245.1. GTDB lineage: Bacteria > Verrucomicrobiota > Verrucomicrobiia > Opitutales > Opitutaceae > IMCC26134_A. The sequence goes on along the minus strand of JBILUB010000385.1, from coordinate 2,247 downwards.
CGGCGCCCTGCTCGAGACCGAGGAGCGCTCGTTCACCCAAAACGGCGCCATCTACGAGAGCACCCGCACCGAAACGGAACCCCAGGGCCGAGAGCACCAGCGCCTCGCCTTCCAGGTCCTCCGCGACGATCTCGCGCTCGCCCACGACCTCGGCGCCTTCTTCGCCCTGGATGATCGCGACCTATACGACGCCTTCGGTTCCGCCGGCGTGCTCACCCGCAACCCCTTGCCCAAGGTCAACGCCGCCCTCTGGGCCGGCCCCTACGCCGGCCAGGAATGGATCTACACCACCCACTACAATCAGGAGTCCGGCACCTGGTCCCTCGCGCGCGAAGCCGGCGAACTCGATTTCCAGATCGACAAATCAGGCTCCACCTACCGCTTCACCGCCACCGTTGTAGACGAGGCGGAGCCTTATATCGGCACGCTCAAACCCTCCGGCACCTTCCTCACCCTCGAAGAAAACGAAGTGGGCGGCATCCGCTTCACCGCCCCCGACGCCTCTGGCTCGATCCTCTTTGATCGCAGCCGCTACCGCCTTCTCCAAATCAGCTCGACCGAGCTCGTCCTGCTCGGCCTCTCCGGCGCCGTCGCCCGCATCAGCCCCACCGAAGGAAACCCCTTCCCTTTCATCGCCTACAACACCATCGATTTCGCCGACTCCAGCGTCGCCTACCTCCAGAGCACCGCGAACTTCGCCTTCGAGGGCCAAGCCGTCTCCTTGCCCGCTCCCTCCGCCGAAACCTCCGGCATCTTCACCGCCAAGGGTCTCCCCGCCGGCCTCACCCTGGACTCGGTCAGCGGCGCCCTCACCGGCTTCGCCAACGCCAAACCGGGCAACTACGCCATCACCCGCACCGCAGGTTCCTTCACCGACATCGTTTACCTCCGCATCCTCCCTTTCCCCGATAACCTCCTCGCCAACCCCGACGTCACCACCCGCGTAAGCGCCAGCGAATACGAGGCCCTCCTGCGCGAACCCGGCACCGATCTGCCCGTCGGCAAGGTCGAGCTGAAGCTCTCTCAAGGCGGCCTCTTCACCGGCAAACTCACCACCGGGGTCACCCGTGCCTTCGTCCTAAAATCCCGCCTCGCCCCCAACGCCGACGGCAACGAGGCGTCTACCTCCATTGTCCTGCCCGATGCCAGCGTGCTCAACGTCTCCATCGACCCCGAAGGCCGTATCTTCGCCTCCCTCTCCGCCGGCGACACCACCATCGGCGTCACCCAGCCCGGCGCCTACGGCGGCCGCGTGCGCGTCTTCAGCGCGACCAACCCCGCCCCAGGCGGTCAGTCTAGCGGCAACACCGCCTACACCCTGGCCCTCTCGCCCCTCGGACCCGAGGGCCCCACCGGCCATGGCTGGGCGACCGGCACCATCACTCCTGGCGGCAACCTCACCCTTAAGGGCAAACTCGCCGACGGCCACCCCCTCACCGCCAGCCTCCGAGCCACCACCGGCGGCTACCTTCCCTACCTGAAGCCCTACGGCACCGGCCTCGTTAACAACCACCTCGCCGGCCGCATCCTGCTCACCTCCCGCCCCGGCGGCGGCTTCCACCAGCCCGCCGACACCACCACCGATCTTCATTGGCGCAAACCCGCCGCCCTCGGCAGCTCCGACCGCATCGCCGCCTTCGGCCCCGTCGCCCTCGACGCCGCCCTCGAACCCTGGGCCTCCATCACCACCGCCGAGCAATTCGCCGAACTGCTGGGCATCTCCGGCGCTGCGTTGTCCGTCAGTATCGCCAGCGAGGACGCCACCAACCTCGATCCCGACCGCGCCCTGCCCGACACCCTCGCCTTCACCGTGACCAACGGTCGCTTCGCCTCGTCCGTCGCCTCGCCCGTCCTCGACGAAACCTCGCCCACCGCCAACACCCGCGCTTGGGCCAAGGTCTGGAATCTCTCCGTCAACCTAAAGGCCGGCACCTTCACCGGCCAATTCACCGTCCGCGATGTCGTCGAGGCCCCCACCTCGAGCAACCCCTCTGCCACCAAGACCATCGTCCGCAGCGTGCCCTACACCGGCGTGTTCCTCCAAGGCTCCGATAACACCCTGCCCGGCCTCGGCCAGTTCGTCATACCGGACCTCATCAAAACCGATCCCTCCAGCGTCGGGGCTATCACCTTCGGCCCGAATAGCGACTGATCCAACCCTCCCTCGTCCGCTCCGCCGTCGGTGCCCCACGCCGACGGCTTTTTTGTGATCAGACCCACCCCGGGACCAGTATGCGTCATACTGAT
>JBILUB010000336.1:0-3478 GCA_044371245.1 Opitutaceae bacterium | reverse complement strand
TGGCAGGATGCGGGCGAACTGCTCCTCGGTGACGTGTTCGCGGAGTTTGACGAAGCGGGCGCGCACCCGTCCGTCCACCAACTCGTCCGCGGTGTCACGGGCGGGATCGACCTCGCGCCAGGCCAGGGCAAAAGCGGCCTCGATCTCGGAAAGGGGCAGGCCGAGCAGATCGGCCAAGCGACTCCGCGCCTCCGCCTGTTCGATCTCGAAGCGGCGCTGGCGACCGGGCTGGCGCAGGGAATCGATCTTCTCGGGCAAGGCCCAGGGATCGACCGCGAGGGTGATGTCGGTCTGGCTGGTGGCTAGGATATCGCCGCGCGCGTCGAGGATATCGCCGCGGCGGGCGGGCTCCTCGACGACGCGGCGGCGGGTCTCCTGGATGCGCGCGAGATGGTGTCCGCGATCGAGGACGTGGAGCTCGACCAGACGCTGCGCGACGGCGCCGAAGCAGACGACGACGCCGAGGGCGACAAGGGAGAGGCGCAGGCCGTGAGCGAAGCCGCGGGCGGTCATCGGCTCAGCGCTGCGCGCCTCCTCCCAGATCGAAGCGGACGGGGACCACCAGGCCGCTCTCGGCGGCGAAGATCTCGGCGTTGCGCTTGGAGGAAAGCCGCGCGGTCACCGACTCGTCGACGCGCACGAGGCGGGCCTCCGGGGGCGGGACCAGACCGAGGGCGAAGGCCTGGTTGCGCCGGGCGAGCGCGTCGGGCGACTGCTCCGCGGCGATGGAGCCACCGACCTCGGCGAGTCGCCGCTCGGTCTCGACGATGCGTTGTTCGAGCACGCGGGTGCGGTTCGCCGAGACGGAGATGTCATGGCGGAGGTCGACGATGGCGAAGCCCAGGCCGCCGCCCGCGCCGAGCACGACCAGCGCGGCTACAAGCAGCTGGGTGGCGAAAGCGCGGGGGAGTCGGGTGTTCATCGTGGTGCGGGCCGCGGGCGGCGCGGCGGGTGGGCGGAGGCGGAAAAGTGGGGAGTTTGTGAGTAAGTTTAGGGCGGATACGCGTCGTCCCTCTATGGATACGCTGGTGTGTAACCGGTGAATAACTACAGCTTCCTCACCGCGCGGAGGCGGGCCGAGCGGCTGCGGGGGTTGACGTCGAGCTCGGCGTCGGTGGCGACCAGGGCCTTGCGGGTGAGCAGCTCGGCCACGGCGGACCGGAGATCGGCGGGCCGATGATCGTCCTGCGATTCGGGGCGGCCCGCGAGGTGGTTGAAGTAGCGCTTCACGGGACGGTCCTCGAGGGAGTGGAAGGAGATGACGGCGAGCACGCCCCCCGGGGCGAGGGCGGCGAAGGCGGCGGGCAGGGCGCGTTCGAGGGCGCCGAGCTCGTCGTTGACCGCGATGCGGATGCCCTGGAAGGAGCGGGTGGCGGGATGGATCCGCGAAGCGAAGCGGTCCCGGGCCGGGATGGCCCCGGCGACCAGCTCGGCGAGCGTGCCGGTGCGGGCGAGCGCGCCGGTGCCCCGCGCGGCGAGGATGGCGCGGACGACACGGGCGGCATGGCGCTCCTCGCCGTAGTCGCCGATGGCGCGGAAGAGCATGTCCTCGGTCGCGGTCTCGAGCCAGCGCGACGCGGGCAGACCGTGGCGGGGATCCATGCGCATGTCGGCGGGAGCGTCCGCGCGGAAGGAGAAGCCGCGGGCGGCGTCGTCGAGCTGGAAGGACGAGACCCCGAGATCAAAGAGCACGCCGTCGAGACCGGAGAGGCCGAGCGAGGCGAGTTGACCAAAATCCCGGTCGAGCCATTCGAAGCGGCCGGCGAATTCGGCGCGCAGCGCGGCGGCCCGCGGCGCGGCCTCGGGATCACGATCGAGGGCGACGACGTGGCAGTCCGGCGCGGCCTCGAGGATGGCCCGGGTGTGTCCGCCGGCGCCGAAGGTGCAGTCGAGGTAGCGTCCGCCCGCGCGCGGGGCGAGCAAGCCGAGGGTCTCGCGGAGGAGGACCGAGATGTGGCCGGGCTGCGACATGGGTACGGAGCTCGCGCGGGAGGTTTCAGCGAGCGCGGCGGGCATGGGCGGTGGGCCTCCTTCGGGCGCGGGCGGGGGGCTTTGAGGGCGGGGGCGGCATGGGGCGCGACCTCCTCAGATGCCCATCCGACGCAGGCGGTCGGCGGGCTTTTGCGCGGCGGTGGCGGCCTGCACGCGCTCCCAGTGTTCGGGACTGTAGAGATTGAACTTGTTCATCGAGCCCACGAGCACGGCGTCCTTGGCGATGCCGGCGTGGGACAAGAGCTCGGCCGTGAGCATCACGCGGCCGGACTTGTCGAAGGAGAATGCGAGAGTCTTCGAAAAGAAGTCGGCCGCGGCTTCCTGCGCCTCCGAGTCGGACAGGGCTTTTTCGGCCACGCGCTCGTAGAGTTTCTGCGCCTCCACCGGAGGCAGCACGCTCAGGTACCCATCCAGCGGCACGACCAAAAAGGAATCGCCCTCGGTGTGCGCAGACCGCCACGCCGACGGAATCGTAAGCCGATTCTTGTCGTCCAACGTGTGCCGGAAAGATCCGGTGTAGAACGGTTTAGCTGAAGTGGACATGAAGGGGTCACGGGACTGCTCCCATAACGCCCCATTTCATCCCATTTTGCCCCATCTGGCGCAAGTCAAAAGCCGGCCGGGAAGGCCGGAAGCGGGGGAAACTTATTCACAGGCTCGCCAAAAGAAGCGTCCCCGATATTGCAAATTAATGCTAATTATTCACTAAGCCACGTTGGGCACGAAGCCGGCGACGAGGACTCGACCCGCCGAGAAGAGGCACCGAGAGCCCTCCCGGATGCTCACCCAAGGTGCTGGGAATGGTCTTGACCGTGTATCGCGCCGGCGAGTTGCGTTTCCCCGCCGATGCTCCCCTTCACCTTTCTCCCATCCCGTTTGCTGCGTTTCCTGTTTTGCGGGCTCCTCGTGGGCCTGCTCTCCGCATCGGCCGCTTTCGCGCAGCTGAAGATCTACGCGAAATTCGACAACGGCACGAACGAATGGGCCGGCACCTCCCTCGCCAGCGGACGCTCGAACTGGGTCGAGTTGGAAGGCCTCTCCCTCTCGTCCTCGAACACCGTCAGTTTCGGATCGGCAGGTCCCGGTGCGAGCGTGGGAAAGGTGAACTTCGAAGATGCCTTGTTCGTCAAGTCGGTCGACCGACTCACCCCCCAGATCTTTCTGAGTCTCGCCCAAGGTTCGACCTTGGAAAACCTGGTCGTGGAGTTCGTCTCCACCCTCGGGCCGAATCCCGCCGTGGTTTTTCGTGTCGAGTTTAAGCTCGTCGCTTTCACCTCACTCTCCACGGACAGCGCCGACGGAGAATCGCAACTGCGCGAAAACGTGAAGTTCGCCTACGGGGCGATGCGACTGACCCACTGGCCGATCAACTCCAACGGCACGCTCGGCACGCCGGTCACCCGCGCGTGGAACCGGGTGCGGAACAACTCGACCTTCACCGATCTGTAGCGCCATGTCGGTGCTGCCTGTTTTGCGTTCGTTGGTC
>JBILUB010000335.1:0-3483 GCA_044371245.1 Opitutaceae bacterium | reverse complement strand
TTGGCGCGGGGTTTACGTTCCCGCAGCTGGTCTTCTGGGAGTATGTGGTGGGCACGGTTGTTTTTGGGGCGGTGCTGTTCGGCCAGCGTGGCAGGCTGCCGCGGGATGGGCGTTTCTGGCGCGGCTTATTGCTCGCGGCGGGGGTGGGCTGCGGGGTGCCCTTGTTTCTTTTTTGGTCCTATCGGCTGGGGCCGGTCTCGGTGGCCGCGACGCTGCTTTTCCTCTACGTCCCGTTTACGCAATTGCTCAACGGAGTGCTGACGAGGCGGGCGCCGCCGGGGCGAGAGATCGTGGCGGGTGTCTTGGTCGTGGTGGGTGCGGGGGTGGCCTCGGAGCTGACAGCCGCGACGCAGACGCGGGATCTCGCGGGCGCCCCGCTGGCGATGCTCGCGGCTTTCTGTTTCTCGGTGTTTCTGGTGGTGACCGCGCGTCTGGGCACGGTGGGCGGGGCGACTCTGCGCTCGGGCGTGTGTTGCGCCGTGTCCTGCGTAGTCATGGCGGTGGTCGCGGGCGCGGCGGGGTGGAATCTGTGGCCGGATGGTTTGGCGGTGACGGCGCCGGAGGCGGTGGGCTGGGTGATCGGCCTCGGGGTGATGGGGCAGGTGATCCCGGTCTTTTTGTTGGTCAGGCATGGGCCTCGGGTCGGGAGCGGTGCGGGCGCGATTTTGACGGCCACGGAGCTACCGGTGGCGGTCGTCGTCGCCGCCTGGGTGCTGGGTGATCGGGCGGGCACGGCGCAGGTGCTCGGGGTGTTGCTGGTGCTGGGAGGCATCGCGTTGCCGCAACTCGGGGCGGGGCGCCGGACGGCGGGTGACGGGGCTGGAACGTGAGTTGCTGACCTCGGCGCATGTCCCACGCGTCCCTGTCGATCGATGAGTTGCCTGCCTACGAGGACTCGGGATGTGGGGTGGGCCCGGCGATGGGAGAGGGTTTGGAGGCTTTTGATCACTTCACGGCCTACCGGCGGCTCGGGCCGATCTATCAGTTGAGGTTTCGTGGCGAGCGCTGGGTCGCGATCGGCGGTATGGAGGCGAATGAAGCGGCGTGGCGAAACCCCGATCAGTGGGATTATGCGTCGGCCTTGGTCCCGTTCCGGGAGATCATGGGGCCTTCGCATGTGACGCAGCTCGATGGCGAGGAGCACAGGCGGAAACGAAGGAGTTTGAAGCCGGGCTTCGCCATGAGCGCGGTGGGGCGCCTCGCGCCGGCGATCGATGCGGTGGTGGCGGAGGAGTTGCGGGGGGCGGCGGGGACTTGGTTGAACCTGCACGATTTTTTCATGGAGGCGCTGACGCGGGCGAACAGCCGCACGCTGTTGCGTTGTGATTTCGACGCCGCGACCGCGGGAGTGTTTATCCGTTTCGAGGAGGCGTTTATCCGCGGTACGGTGCTCGGTGAGGCGCGGGGGGCCTTTTATGCGCAGCCGGAGTTTCAGGCGGATCGGGCGCGGGTTTTCGAGTATCTGGGGAATCTGGTCGACCGCCGCCTCGGCGGGGAAAAGGCGGGGGACAACTTCGATGCGATGTTGGCCGAGCGGCGGGAGCGCGGTGAGCCGGTGTCGAGGGATGAGCTGATTCCCGAGGCCTATTTGCTCCTGATGGCGGGTACGGGAAACACGGCCAAGCTGCTGAATCATGGTTTGCAGAATCTCGCGGCGAACGGGGAATGGAGAGCGAGGCTCGAGGCGGAATTGGCGGGCTTCAGCGCCGAGCGTATCGGTGGTGGCTTGGGCGATTTCCCCTGCCTGAAGGCGACGGTGCTCGAGATCGAGCGACTCTTCCCCGCCGCGCCGGTGCTGGCCCGAATCGTGGCGGAAGACTTTGAGTTCAACGGTTACCTCCTGCCGCGCGGCACCAAGGTGCTGCATTTGCAGACCTTGCCGCATTTTTTGGAGGAGATACACCACGATCCGTATCGCTTCGATCCTTCACGCTGGCTGGGGCGCGAATATCCCAAGCGTGCCCAGGGCACCTACGGTGGAAGCACACATCTGTGCCTCGGGATGAATCTGGTGCGCCTGCATGTGCCGATCGTGCTGGGGCGCTTGCTGCGAGACTTCGCGCTCGAACTCGAGTCGCGGCCGCGCATCTCGGTGAATCTAAACTATGGCGTGCCGCAGGTGGCCGAGCTCCGGGCGCGTCTCTTGCCTCGGACTTGAAGGGCGTCGGCGTATCCCCCCCGCGGCGGCGCAGCGCGGGACGCGTGTCCGGCTAGCGTGGGGAGGGCGGTAGTTTTTCGGCGATCTCCTCGAGCGGATAGGTGATGATCTCTGCGAGGGTGGGATGATACCAAGGGGCCAGGAGCAGATCGCGCACGGTGGCGCGCATCGAAATCGGGCCGGAGAAACAGTGGATCAGCTCGCCCGCCTGCGGGCCGACGATTTCGGCACCGAGGATGCGTCCGCGGGTCGGCTCGGCGATGACCTTCACATAGCCCCGGGTCTGGCCCATGAGGATCGACTTGCCGTGGTCATCAAAGGGGTAGCTGGCCACGAGGTGGGGCTTTTTGACCGCGACGAGCTCGGCTTCCTGGGCGCCGATGGTGGCGAGCGGCGGGTCGGTGAAAACGACATTGACCAGCGGGATCCTCGAGATCGGGCGTAGTGACTTTTTAGATACGCCGAGGGCGTGGCGGGCGGCGAGCTCGCCCTGGGCCACGGCGAGGTGGACGATGTCGTGCGGTCCGCAGACGTCGCCGCCCGCGTAGATGTGGGGCGCGCTCGTCTGTTGCCAACGATTGACCTTCACGCGGCCGGCAGGGGTGACGGCGACGCCGGCCGCGGGGAGGTCGAGCGTCTCGATGTTTGGCTCGCGGCCGAGCGCGTTGAAAAGATGTGCGGCGCGGCGGACGACGGGCTGGCCGGCGGAGGTGAACGCGATCTCGACCCCTTTTCCCTGACCGAGGGAGCGCACGAGCGAGAGGCGGGTGTCGGTGTGCAGTTCGATGCCCTCGTCGCGAAAGGATTGCTGCACGATCTCCGAGGCGGCGGGCGAGTGGTCACGCAGGATGTTTTTGCTGCGTTGGATGAGGGTGACTTTGCTGCCGATGCGGGAGAGAAACTGCGCGAGCTCGCAGGCGACGATGCCGCCGCCGAGCACGATCACGGACTTGGGTAGAAAATCGAGATCGAGCACGTCGTCGCTCGTCCAGTGCGGGGTCTGGGCTAGGCCGGGCACGGCGGCGGGCACGGAGACGCGCGAGCCGGTGGCGACGAGGAAAGACTTGGCGCGGAGTTTTTGCCCGTCGGAGAGCTGGACGGTATGCGGGTCGAGGAAGCGGGCGTGGGAGCGGAAAAGCGCGAAGCGTTTGGAGTTGGTCATCGCGTTTTCGCGGTAGCCGGCGAAGTCGGCGATGACGTGCTTTTTCCAGGCATGGAGCGCTTTCATGTCCATCCGCGCTCCGGGCGGGATGCGGACGCCGAAGCGGGCGGAGTGGCGGGCGTGGTGAAGGAGCTCGGCGGCGTGCAGAAGCGTCTTCGAGGGC
>JBILUB010000333.1:0-3491 GCA_044371245.1 Opitutaceae bacterium | reverse complement strand
CGGCCTTGATCCTCTCGAGCGTGACGCGGGGCGGGCCGGGGGGGGCTCGCGGCTGGGGTTTGGCGGGTGGGCGGGGTCTCCTCGCGATGGGGAGCGTGACGCTGGTGGTCGCCGCGCTGGGGTGGTGGGCGGCGGGGGCGCTGCGTTTGCGGTGGCAGGATCGAGGTACCTTTGCGCAGGCTTTTTTCCGGGGTAACCTGGCTTTTGTCGGGTTGCCGATCCTGCTGAAGGCACCCGGGGTGGACGCGGCGGGGCTGATGCTGCTCCTCGGGCCGATGATGGTGCTCTACAATGTGCTCGCGGTCGGGGTGCTGGTGGCCAGCCGGCATGGGCCGGGGCGCGGGGTCGTTCGTTCGCTGACCGGCGAGTGGCTGAAGAATCCGATCATCTGGTCGAGTGCCTTCGGCGCGTTGGCCTACGCGCGGGGCTGGGTTTTCGGGGGAGTGGCGGGGGAGACCGTGGCTTTGCTCGGGAGGATGGCGGTGCCCTTGGCGTTGGTGACGATCGGCGCGGTTTTGGCGGGGCTGCCGACGGGGGCTTGGCGGGGAGCGGCCTGGGTGGCGGTGGCGGGCAAGGTGGTGTTGTCACCCCTGCTGGGCTGGGGGGTGACGGCGCTGTGGGGGATCGAGGGTGCGGACCGTCTGGTGGTGCTGGTGGGGCTGGCGTGCCCGACGGCGATGATCTCGTATACGATGGCGGGTCAACTCGGGGGGGATGAGACCTTGGCCGCGCAGGCGGTGGTGGCGAGCACGGTGGCATCGGCCGGGGTGCTGGCCCTGATCCTCGGGCTGGCGGCGTGAGGTGGGTGGCAAAAAAAAGCCCCGCCGGGTTGGCGGGGCTGAGGGAGGAGGCGGAGGTGCCTCAGGGTTCTCCGGGGGGCTGGGCGCCGGGTGAATTCGAGATGAAGTTGATCTGGCCGGTCGTCGTTTTGGCGGTGCTGCCCGGAAGGGGCGGGATCACGAAGTAACCGTAGCCGAGGGGGGTGCCCCGCGGGGAGGGTTCGGTGCGTTGGAGCATCACTCCGTAGACGCTCAGGGTACGGCGTGCCGGGTTGGGACGGCCCTCGATCACGTCTTCGACCAGGAAGGTGCCGGTGAAGACGCCGGTGTCGTTGTTCACGTTGATGGTGAGGGGCGAGTCTAGGGTGGAAACTCGGCGGATGCGGTTGGAGGTGTCGATGGAGACTTCGACGGGGAGGCCGCGGGGGTTGCCTTCGCCGTTGTCGATGGTGGGCGAGAGGATGTCTACAAACATCTCGCCGGTGGGGTCGAGACCGAGGCGGGCCGCGATATCGCGGACGGGGGGGGTCCACGGGCTCATCCGAACGGCGAGGCTGAGCGGACCAAAGCCGTCTGGGAAGGCTTGGGCGCGTGTGCGCTCGGGCTTGACCCAGTAGAGCGTGTTGGCCGGCGCGACAGGGACCTCGTAGCCGAAGCCGATGGTCTGAGGGATGACGGTGAAGGCGCCGGCGAGATATCCGCCGTTCCCGATCCCTTGATAAAGATTTCGCGCGATTCGGTAGCTGCCGTTTTGCGCGGAGGGAGCGGAGAAGGTGATCGGGGTGTTGTCCGGGAGGCGGCCACGAAGGGTGATGAGGCCGCTCTCGGGCGCGATGGTCGTAGCCGCGAAGCCCGATCCGAGGGGGTTGGGAACGGGCGTGAAGGTGGACTGGGCGCTCAGGGCCAGGGTGTAGCGGCCGGCCCAGGGTGCGAGTTGGAGCGCGTTGAAGCGGGCGAGGGCCACGCCGGCGGTGGTGCTGGCCAGGACGGTGGAGGGCGAATCATTCAGGGAGGCGGTGAAGGTCGAATCCTCCTCATCCATGGTGAAGCTGAGGGTGAGAGGGGTTTCGTTCCGACCGCGGTTGATGGCGACGGTGGCGGAGGCGGTCCGGGCGGTCTGGTCAAGCGTGAGGCCGCCGCGGAAGGCGTACTCGCGGGGCTGACCGACCGTGAAGAGGCGCCCGGTGAACTGGCCGCGCGGGGTTACGGTGAGGCGCATCAGAAACTTGGGGAGCGCGGGGGTGCCGCTGGTGAGCAGGGCCTCGAAACCACCGACCAAAGCGGGAGAAAAAGGGGCGACGCGGAAAACCACCACGTAGGACCGGGTGCGCACGCCGTTGAGGGTGGCCCAGTAGGTCACGGGGTAGACACCGGGTTGCCCGGTGATGACGCCGGAGATGACGCCGGTTTGCGGGTCGATGCGCAGGCCGGCGGGAAGGCCGCGAGCATAGTAGGTGTCTCCGTTCACGATCCCCTCAGAGATGTCGAGGTTGACCGTGCCGAGCACCTCTTGCTGCTGAATGGCGAACTCGGTGACGGTGAGGGTGACGACACGGCTGGAGCTGGTGCCGTTTTCGTCGGTCAGTTGCAGGCGGAAGGCGTCGCCATCCATGGCGAGGTTGGTTTCGGCCACCACCAGCGTGTTGGTGGTGACTCCGGAGTAGGGCGTGATCTCCCGCAGATTCTCCCACTGACCGTTGACGCGGCGCTGCCAGCGGAAGGTGGTGGGATTGGCCGACGAGGTGGTCGCGGCGAAGATCGCCGGGTTCCCGGTTTCAGCGAACTGGGATTCTGGTTGAATGGAGAAACCCGGGGCGGCGTCGACCGCCAGCAGGCTGAGGTTAAACAGGCCTACCCGGCCCTCGGTGCCATCAACGGCAAAACTGTAGGCGGTGTTGGGCTCGGCGACAAAGGTGAGCGTGCCCTCGGAGCGGCGAGTGGTCTGGGTAAACTGCGGCGTGGCCACCGTGGAGGCCACCTTGGTCAAGGTCGCGAGTTGATCGCCGGTGTAGACGGAGAGGGCAAAGTTTACCGTGGGCGAATCTATCTTCAGGGTGACGGTGCTGCGCTGGACGGTGGACCAGGTCATCCAAGCCGAGGCATTACTCGGAATCGCAGTGAGTGGGGGGTGAATCGGTTCGAAGGGCTCGATCCCATAACCGATGTTTACTCCGTAGATGGTGAAATCACGGCCGGCGAGCTGGGTGCGGGTAGCGAAGTTGTCGGAGATGTCGTCCGGGGTGAAGTTTTGCAGGAAAACAAAGGTGCCGACACGATCGGAGTCGGCGGTCTGGAACGTGTCTTTGATCGCCGTAAAGTAGGTGAGGCCGGGCGTGACGTCGTACTGGTAAGTGTTTATTCCGTTGGCAGTAAGGTTATCTTCTCCGGCGAAGACGAGGTCGTCTGCGCTCGTGCCGGCATAGGTCTCACCAAAGAGGACGGTGAGAGGAGCTCCGATGATCACACGCATGGTCCCGGCTATCGGAGCATCCCAGCGGTACCAAACGGTGTTGGGAAAATCGCGGATGTTCAGCTGGCCGTTTGCCTCGGTAACCGGGTACTGTTCCGAGTCGGCTCCGAAGATCGTCGCGCGGACTCGGTTGATCCGAAACTCCGGGAGTTCTTGGGCGGTCTCGATCTTGTCGTTTGGCAGCGCCTCAAGCGCCAGGGGTGTGCAGGAGAGGGCAGCCAGAAACGTGGCCTTTAAGATAT
>JBILUB010000331.1:0-3498 GCA_044371245.1 Opitutaceae bacterium | reverse complement strand
GAAGAAGACATCTTTAACCTCGTCGCGCACGACTACTACGAGCGCGTCCCCGGCTACCGCGACCTCACCGCCTCCGACGAGCAGGCCCTCCTCGACCGGCACATGAACCGCGTCACCGATACCTGCATCCCCGAAGGCGAAGCCATGCGCCGCATCGAGGCCGCCGTGGCCGAAGAGTGGCTGGCCGCCGACCGCGCCGGCGAATCCTACTTCCCCCACGAATTCATGTACCGGGTCATCCGCTCCGGAAAGCTGAAGAAGCACTACATGATCGATCCGGCCAACTCCTGGATGCTCGCCGCCTGCGAGAAAGATCTGCCCATCATCGTCCCCGGCTGGGAAGACTCCACCCTCGGCAACATGTACGCCGGCCGCTGCCTCACCGGCGAGATCAAGCGCGTGCACACCGTGCGCACCGGCATCGAGTACATGACCACCTTTGCCCAGTGGTACATGAAGACCGCCAAGCTTCTCAAAAACGGCGAAGGCTCGATCGGCTTTTTCCAGATCGGCGGCGGCATCGCCGGAGACTTCCCGATCTGTGTGGTCCCCATGCTCCACCAGGATCTCGACAAGCCCGACGTCCCGCTCTGGGGCTACTTCAGCCAGATCAGCGACTCCACCACCAGCTACGGCAGCTACTCGGGCGCAGTCCCCAACGAGAAAATCACCTGGGGCAAGCTCGGTCAAAAAACGCCCAAGTACATCGTGGAAAGTGATGCCACGATCGTCGCGCCCCTCATCTTCGCCTGGGTCCTCGGCCAGTAGGCGATCGACCGCGGCCCCGACCGCCGCGCCCCCTCGAGCCCACGGCCCGCCTCTCCCGGCGGGCCTTTTTTTCGTCCGACCCCGCGCCCCTCGCGCCGCTCACCAGTTCTCCACCGGGCCCTTCGGCACCGGGATCGCCTCGCGCGCGAAGACCGGATCCTCCGGGTCGCGCATGAACGACGCCACCATCGGATCCGGCCGGTACTTAGCCAGCAGCTCCCCGTCCTCGCCACAGAAACGTTCGCGCCACGCGATATACTCCACCAGCGCCCGCTCGAAATCCGCCGCGGAGCTGATACCCAGGATCGCCTGCTTAAACGGTTTCGAAGGGCCGAAACGCCGCGCGTACCACGGCGCCACCCGCCGAAAAAGGCGGGCCCCGTGCGCCTCCCCGTAAAACTCGACATACCGTTCGAAATGCCGCCGCAGCACCCGCACCCGCTCGGCAAAGCCCGGCTCGGGCAACAGCTCCCCCGTCCGCAGCAAATGGTCCGTGCGCTTAAAGATCCACGGATCGTAGAAGGCGCCGCGGCCGATGCTCACCCCCGCGCAGCCCGTCTCCGCGATCATGTGCCGGGCCGCCTCCGGCGTCGTCACGTCGCCGTTGCCGATCACCGGGATCGAGCGCACCGCTTGCGCGACCGCCCGGATCCCCGCGAGATTCACCTGCCCGGAAAAGCCCTGCGCCCGCGTGCGGCCATGCACGAACACCGCCGCCACGCCCGCGTCCTCCAGCACCCGCGCGAGGTCGGGCGCGGTCAGGTTGTTCTCATCCCAGCCGAGACGCATTTTCGCCGTCACCGGAATTTTTACCGCCGCGATCATGCCGCGCACCAGCGCGGCCGTCTTCTCCAGTTCCGTCATCATCGCGGACCCGCCCCCGATCTTGACCACCTTCTTCACCGGGCAGCCCATGTTGATATCCACCGCGTCGGCCCCCAGCTCCTGGCAGATCACCGCCGCATCGCGCATCTCCTCCGCCACCGCGCCGAAAAGCTGCACCGCCCAGGGCCGGTCGCCCGGGGCGGTCGCCACCAGCTTCAGCGCCGTCGGGTTGCGCTCGATCAGGGAGCGCGCGTTCACCAGATCCGTCGTGGCGAAGCCCAGGCCGCCCAGCTCGCGCACCGTCAGCCGCATCGGCAGGTTGGTGTATCCAGCGAGCGGAGACAGAAAAAGATTGGAGGAGAGCGTGAGCGGACCGAGGCGCATCCCCGGTCGTCTAGCCGTTCCCCGGTCGACGTGCAACAGGCCGCGCGCGGCCCCGTCTTCAGCGGGGCGGCAGCGCCCAGACGCGCAAACGGCCGCTGGTGTCGACCGTGGCCACGCTCCCTCCATCCGGGGAGAACGCCAGGTCCTCGATCGTCCACCCGTCGTCGATGTGCGCGCGCAGCCAGGGCTCGGTCTCCGGCAGGCGCCATACGGTGAGATCGGCCGCCGAGCTCGCGGCGGCCAGGAGGCCGCCCTCCGGTGAAAAGGCCAGCGCCTCGACGCGTGTGCCGCGCACCGTCCGGCTGGCGGGAGCGCCCGGGGTGGCCGTCGCGTCACCGGCCCCCGCTCCCGGGCCGACCCCGTCGAGCCACAGTCCGGTCGGTCTGTTCCAGGCGGCATTCGACTGCCATCCGCCCGCCGCGAGGGACGCGGTGTCGGGGGAGAGCGCGAGCGCATGCGCCGCCCGATTCGCGAAGAGGATCTGGGGCGCCGTGTCCTCCTCGCCCGCCGCGCCGCGCCAGATCTGCCGGCGGGCGGAAAAGAGCACGTGCTCGCGGGTGGCGACGAGCGCGTGGATGGCGCCTTCCGGCGCGCGCCGACGCGTGAAACTCTTCTCCCCCGGTCTCCAGCGCAGCAGCTGGCCCGCGCCCTCGTCGCCGCCTCCCGCCCAGAGCTGCGCGCCGTCGGGGCTGAAGGCGCAGGCGAGGATCCGTCCCGGCAGCGACTCGTCGCTCGCGACCACGCGGCGCTCGTCGAGTTGCCAAATCTGCAGCGAGCCGCCGCCCCGGTCGCGGGTGTGGCCCCCTCCCACCGCGAGCAGGCTGCCGTCCGGGGAGAAGGCGAGCGCGGAGATCCAGCGCGAGATTTTTAGCTCCCATAATGGAGCCAGATCCTCCGCCGCGAAAGCGAACAGCTCACCCCGGGCGCAGCCCACCAGCAGCGTGCGTCCGTCCGGTGCGAAAGCGACGCGGCAGGGCCGGGAGGAGAGAGCGATTTCCCGGGCCGGGCGGAGATCCGAGGCGGCTTCCAGCCCAGCCCGTTGGCGGGCGCGCAGGTAGGAGCCGAGGTTGTGGCTCCAGCTCTGCTGGTGCGGCCCGGCCTCCAGCCGCTGGAGCGCCTCGCGCAGGGTCCGGAGATCGCCATGGACCTCGGCGCTCAAAGCCAAGCGATCTAGGGTGCCTGCGGCCGCGGGCCACCGGGCCGCGATGCTGGCGAAGCCGCGGCGCATCCGCTCCCAGTCCAGATTTCGCCGCGCGATCCAGTCGTGGTCGGAGCGCGGTCGGCTGGCCGCTACGTGGGCGTAGAGTTCATCGCCCTCCGCGCCGCCGACCGCGTCGGCCACTCCTGCCAACCACGAGCCAATCTCCGTTTCGGCAAAGCCGCTCAGCCAGCCGGCGTGGGCCTCGACCAGCGGTCCGTAGCCCGGGTGGGCGGCGGCCGCCTCGGCATAGATCGCTTCGGCCGAGGCTCGGTCGGCCTCGCGGCTGGTGAGTCGTCGGTGGCGCTCGGCGGCGAGTTGGG
>JBILUB010000330.1:0-3521 GCA_044371245.1 Opitutaceae bacterium | reverse complement strand
GCGTCTCGCGACCAGCACCTCGCACGCCGTCACCATTCCTCGTCGCGCCGGTCCCGCACTCGTCGTCACTCCTCTCAATCGAGACGCCTTTCTCGCCACGCTCCGCTCCCTCCCCGCATGAAAAAGCTCCTCGCGAGTCTCTCCCTCCTCGCCCTCACGCTTTCGACTACCTCCGCCCAGCGCGCCCCGGTCGACTCCTGCTGCGAGCCCGCCACCGGACCGGCTCCTAGCTCTGACGCCAGCCCTGCAGCCCCGGACGAGGCCAGCGACCAATCTTCACCGGACCCGGCCGGTCACCCACTGCGCGGCAAGATCGTGGCCATCCTCAAAGAAAAGTCGTCGCTGCTGGTCGCCCACGAGGAGATCCCCGGCGTCATGGCCGCGATGACGATGTTCTTGCGCGTCGACCCGGCGACCTTGGAAAACGCCCGTGCGGGCCAGATGATCCATGCTCGGCTGATAAAAAAAGACGCCTCCTGGTGGCTCGTGGACGTGATCCCCGCGCCCGACGCCTAGGCCGCCCTCAGTCGGTAAGAGGGATTCCGGCCGTGTGGACGACAGTATCGCCCTCCGCGTCGAAGGCCACCCAGGCGATCCAGCGCCCGGTCTTCGCCGAACGGTAGGCAAACACCCACATCTGCTCCGAGGACTCGAAAAACACCTCGTCCGCCGCGTCGAAAAACTCGGGCGCCTGCTCATAACTCATCCCGACCGGCACCCAGGTCTCCAGCCAGAGCTCCGCATCGGTCACGCTCTCCAAACTCCGCAGCTGCCCCGCATCGGGACCATCCTCCACCACCACTTCCTCAACCGGAGCCGCCGAGACGACTCCCGCTGCCTGGCTCAAGGCCACCCCACAAATCAACACGCACCCAAACCGCCCCAGTCTGCCCAAAAAGAAACAAAAAGATTTTAGCATAAACCGTCTCAGACGTCCTCCCGCGCCGCAGGTTTCGGTAAAAAACCCCAGACGCGGTCCACCCGCTGCCCGCCCCGTCCAACAGTCCCTTCGCCCCCGCTCGGAAACGAGGTTGAACAATCCGCCCCACCCGGCGCGATACACCCGCATGGACCCTTGGAAAAACGAACTCGATGCCATCGTCGGCGCCCGCCACGGCGGACGCACCGATCACGTGTTACCCGCCCTGCGCGCGCTCGACGAGCGTCACCCTCATCACCCCGAAATCGCCGCCGAGCTCGCCTTCACCCTGAGCGCCCTCGGTGAGGATGCCGACGCGCTCCAGGCCTACGAGCGGGCACTCGCTCTCGGCCTGCCCAGCCCCGCCGAACAGGCCAACGCCCTTGCCGGCCGGGCCGCCTGCCTGCTCCGGCTCGGACAAGCCGAAACCGCGGTCAACGACCTCACCCTCGCCCGCGCACAGTTTCCCGAAAACACCGAGTTCGCCGCCTACCTCGCCATCGCCCTCCATCGGGCCGGCCAAAATCACGAGGCCTGCACCCTTCTGCTCGACACCCTGCTCGACCTCGGCGCCGACCTCGGTCTCAACGCCCACCAACGCACCCTTCGCGCTCTGCTGCGCGGCTGAAAATCGCTCGCCCCGCCGCGCCGCGAGCATCCCCGCCGGCAGCGCCGCGCCGCCGCTCAAGGAGCCCCCGCCAGCTCGAGTATCTTCTCCTTCAGGTGAGTGCCCCGCGCCTTCGCCTCGTTGTTGCGCACCGCCATGCCGTAGGCCGCCGGCTCCCCCACGATAAACACCTTTTTCTTCCCGCGCGTGATCGCCGTGTAGAGCAGATTGCGCTGCAACATCATGAAATGCCCCTTCAAAAGCGGGATCACCACCGCCGCGTACTCGCTCCCCTGACTCTTGTGGATGCTGATCGCGTAGGCCAACGCGAGCTCCCCCAACTCCCCCCGGACGAAAGAGTGCCGCTCACCGTCAAAGTCCGCCTCCAGCGTCCCGCCCTCCGGATCACACCCCACGACCAAGCCGATATCTCCGTTGAAGAGACTTTTGTCGTAGTTGTTGCGCAGCTGGATCACCTTGTCCCCGACACGGTACTCTCCACCGGGCGCGCGCAGCCCTCGCCCGTGCGGATTTAACGCCTCCTGCAGGCGAAGATTCAGATTCCCCACCCCGGCCACGCCCTTGTGCATCGGGGCCAGCACCTGGACGTCCCCGCGCTTCATCCACGGAAAATGCCCGGGGATAAACTCGCCGCAAAGCGCCAGCGTCTTCGCCACGCAATCCTCCGCGTCCCGCGCGACGATGAAGGTCAAATCCGCCCAGGGCTGCACCTTTTCCAGCGTCTCCACCGCCACCGGCAGCTGCGCCTCGCCCGCGTTGATCGCGTGCGCCGTCGTGACGATCTCGCTCTGGCCCTGCTGACGGTGCACCACGCTCAGGCGGGTCACCGGCACCACCCCGGTCGCGATCAGATCCTTCAACACGTTGCCCGCGCCCACGCTCGGCAGTTGATCGACGTCGCCGACCAACAACAGATGGGCGCGCGAGGGGATCGCGGCGAAAAGCGCCGCAGCCAGCCTCGTGTCGAGCATCGAGGCCTCGTCGACCACGAGAAAATCTATCGCCAGCGGCGCGTCCTCGTTCGCGGTAAAGCCCCCTCGCTGCGGGTCAAACTTCAGCAGCCGGTGCAGCGTCTGGGCAAAGCCCCCCGTGCTCTCCGTCAGCCGCTGGGCCGCTCGCCCCGTCGGCGCAGCCAGGGCCAGACGGGCCTTCTTCGCCTTTAAGATCTCGACCAGCGCCCGCAGCGACGAGGTCTTTCCCGTGCCCGGCCCACCCGTGAGTATCGATACCTTGGATACGAGTGCGGTGGCCACCGCGTCGCGCTGGCCCTGGGCGAAGGTGAAGCCGGCCTTCTCCTCCGCCCAGCGCACCGCCGCCTCGACCTTGATCGGCGGCAGGCCGCCCGGCACAGCCCGCAGGCGGCGCAGCGCCCCCGCGATCTTCTGCTCGGCCCGGTCCAGCACCGGCAGCTGCAGGCGCGCCGATCCGGGCAGCGGCTCCGCCACGCCGGCCGGCACGTGCCGCGCGAGACTCTTCTCCGCGACCAGGGCCTCGATCCGCGTCGCCACCCGCTCCGCCGAGGTCTCGAGCAGGCCGGCCGCATAGTCCCGCAGCTCGCCCTCGCCCAGAGCGGTGTGCCCCTCCTCCTGCAGCGTTTCCATCGCGTAGAGCAGGCCCGCGTCGAGACGCGGCGGCGCATCGTTCGCGAAACCGAGGTTGATCGCGATCCGATCCGCCGTCTTGAAACCGATGCCGTCGATCTCCCGCGCCACCCGATAGGGCTCCCGCTGCAGAATCTGGCGCGCCTCGCCCCCGTACTTGTTGATCAACTTCACACACTGCCCGGGCGTGACGCCGTAGGTCTGGAGAAAAATGTAGAGCTCGCGAAAGGAGCGCTGCTCGTCCCAAGCCTTCTTGATCGCCGTCGCACGCACCTTGCCGATGCCGGGCACCTGACGCAGACGCGCCGATTCCTCCGAAAGCACGCGAAAGGTGTCGGTCCCAAACGCGTCCACGATCTTGTTCGCGTAGACC
>JBILUB010000329.1:0-3532 GCA_044371245.1 Opitutaceae bacterium | reverse complement strand
TGCCGCCGGGGCCGGGCGGCGTGGTGTGCTGGGCCGGGGAGGAGCTGGCGGGGATCCCGGTGCTGGAGCGGGGGCGGCGGGCCGCCTGGGTGCCGCAGGAGGCGAACTTCGAGTTTGGTTTCACCGCGCACTCGGTCGTGGCGCAGGGGCGCTACGCGCACGGCGACGACGAGGCGGGAGTGGAGGAGGCGATGGCGCGTTTCGACTTGGGCGCGATCGCCGCGCGGCCGGTGAATCTGCTCTCGGGTGGCGAGCGGCACCGGGTGCTGCTCGCGCGCGCGTGGGCGACGGGCGCGCGCCTGCAACTCTGGGACGAGCCGCTGGCGGCGCTCGATCCGCGGCACGCGTTGGAGACCTTGATGCTCGGACGGGAGCTGACGCGCGGCGGGGGCACGCTGATGTTTTCGCTCCATGATCTGCGGGTGGCGCATTGCCTCGATCTCGTGGTGGTTTTGCACGAAGGGCGGTTGCGCGCGGTGGGCCGGCCGGAGACGGTGCTGACGCCGGAGCTGCTGCGCGAGGTGTTTGGCGTGACCGCGCGCATCGAGCCCGGACTGACTCTCTTTTTATGAAAAAAAGCTACCAGACCGAGACCGAGGCCGAGCACCGCGAGCGGATGCGCGAGCTGCAGGAGGAGATGCGGGCGAAGGTGCGCGCGGCGAAGGATCGGCGCGGTCTGGTGATCTGCCACACCGGCGACGGGAAGGGGAAAACGAGCGCGGCGTTTGGCATGGTGGCGCGGCAGCTGGCGCACGGAAACAAGGTGGCGGTGGTGCAGTTCATCAAGGCGAGCAACGACCACGTGGAGCGTCTGCTGCGCGGGCCGATGTTGACCTGGGACCACTATGGCGAGGGCTTTACCTGGGACACGCAGGACAAGGCGGCGGACATCGCCTGCTGCCGGCGCGGCTGGGCGCGGGCGCTCGAGCACATCGCGGATCCGGAAGTGGATTTCGTGCTGCTGGACGAGATCAACGTGGTGCTGCAGCTGGGCTACCTGCCGGTGGAGGAGATCGTGGCGGGGCTGAAGTCGAAGCGCGCGGACCAGCATGTGGTGGTGACGGGGCGCGGGGCGCCGGCGGAGCTGATCGAGCTGGCGGACCTGGTGACGGAGATGCGGGTGGTGAAGCACCCCTTCGACGTGGGGGTGCAGGCGCAGGCGGGCATCGAGTTTTGAGGCGCGTCGGCGTGCGGCTCAGTCGTTGAAGCGTTGCCGGGGGTGCTGCTCGAGGTAGTCGGCGATGAAGCGGGCGAAGGTGGAGGCGAACTCGAGGCGCTTTTTTTCGCCCATGCCGAAGATGCCGCCCATGTCTTGTTCGCGGGCGGGGTAGTCGCGGGCCATCTGGCGGAGGGTCTTGTCGCCGAAGATGACGTAGGCGGGGACCTCGCGCTCGTCGGCGAGGCGTTTGCGGAGTTTTTTGAGCTCGGCGAGGAGGAGCTCGTCGCACTCGAGGTCGCCTTCGCGGCGCAGGGGCACGCGTTTGGCTTTTGGGGTTTGGGCGACGGGTTTGGAGAGGGTGAGGGGGCGGCGGGTGCGGAGGAGCTCGAGGCCTTCGGGGGTGAGCTCGAGGGTGGGGTACTCGCCGGCGCCGGACTGGACGTGGCCGAGGCGGAGGAGCTCGCGGCCGATGGAGGTCCAGTGGTGGCGGGGTTTGTCGCCGCCGATGCCGTAGGTGCTGAGGCGGTCGTGGCCCCAGCGTTCGATTTTCTCGGTGCGGGCGCCGACCAGGACCTCGACGATGTGGTTGAGGCCGACACCGAAGCGGGAGGCTTGGCGGCAGCGGTAGACGCAGGAGAGGAATTTCTGGGCGTCGAGGGTGCCGTCGTAGGTCTCGCGGGGTTCTTGGCAGTTGTCGCAGGCGTCGCAGTTATCGAGGGGGAAGGTTTCGGAGAAGTAGGCGAGGAGCTCGCGGCGGCGGCAGGTGCTGCTCTCGGCGTAGTGGGTCATGAGCCGGAGTTGCTGGCGGGCGCGTTGTTGCTCGGCGGCGTCGGTGATCTCGTCGAGGAAGTGGTTTTGTTTGGCGATGTCGCCAGGGCTGAAGAGGAGGAGGCAGTCGCCGGGGAGGCCGTCGCGGCCGGCCCTGCCGGTTTCCTGGTAGTAGCCTTCGATGTTTTTGGGGAGGTCGTAGTGGATGACCCAGCGGACGTTTGGTTTGTTGATGCCCATGCCGAAGGCGATGGTGGCGCAGATGATGCGGGTCTCGTCGCGGAGGAAGAGTTCTTGGTTGCGGGCGCGTTCGGCGGGGTCGAGGCCGGCGTGGTAGGGGCGGGCGGCGTAGCCGCGGCCGGCGAGGGCCTCGGCGGTGCGCTCGGCGGCGGCGCGGGAGGCGTGGTAGATGATGCCGCACTCGTCTTCGCGGCGTTTCACCCACTCGATGATTTGTTTGAGGGGCTCGTCCTTGGGGAGGACTTTGTAGGTGAGGTTGGGACGGTTGAAGGAGGCGACGAAGGTGGCGGGGTCGCGGAGGGCGAGGTGTTTGACGATGTCGGCGCGGACGCGGTCGGTGGCGGTGGCGGTGAGGGCGATGAGGGGGATCTCGGGGAGGAGTGCGCGGAGCTGGGCGATCTGGCGGTACTCGGGGCGGAAGTCGTGGCCCCATTCGGAGATGCAGTGGGCCTCGTCGATGGCGAGGCAGGCGACGTTCCAGGCGCGGAGGTTTTCCTTCCAATTATCGAGCATGAGGCGCTCGGGGGCGACGTAGAGGAGGCGGAATTCGCCGCGGTGGAGGCCGGCGAGGCGGGAGCGGGCGGTGGCGGGGTCGAGGGAGGAGTTGAGGAAGGTGGCGGCGACGCCGGCGGCCTGGAGTTGATCCACCTGGTCTTTCATCAGGGCGATCAGGGGCGAGACGACGACGGTGAGGCCGGCCCGGTGGAGGGCGGGCAGCTGGAAGCACATCGATTTGCCGCCGCCGGTGGGGAGGAGGGCGAAGACGTCGCGGCCGGCGAGGGTGGTCTCGATGATTTCGCGTTGGAGGGGGCGAAAGCCGTCGTAGCCGAAAACGGTCTGGAGGGAGTGGAGGAGCTCGGCGAGAGAGGGCACGGCGCGGGCTGGCTGAGCGATCGGGGGCGGCCCGCGGGCAGGCCCGCCGGGGAGGGGCGGCGGGCCTGGGGCGAGGTGTGCGGTGCTCAGGGCGTGGCGGGCGCGGCGGGGGTGGCGGGGGTGGCGGGCGCGGCGGGCGGGGTGGGGGCGGCGGGGGTGCTTTCGGCGCGGACTTTGGCGCGGGTGTCGGCGTCGGCCCAGAACCAGTAGCCTTGGCGGTGGTGGTGCCAGCAGGCGGTGGCGACGAGGGCGAGGAGGACGAGGAGGGCGATGATGCGGCGGCGGCGGGCGGCGGCGGCTTTGTCCTCGTAGGGGTCGTTGAGGTCGCGGTGGCTGTTTTTGGGGAGGACGGCGCGTTCGGTGAGTTTGGTGCCGAAGGGGATGTTGATTTTGATGCGGCCGTTGATGGCCCAGCCGTTGGCTTCGAGGATGGGGCCGAGGGTGCGTTGGCGGAGTTTTAGCCAGGCGATGGCCATGGAGGGGCCGGAGATG
>JBILUB010000328.1:0-3538 GCA_044371245.1 Opitutaceae bacterium | reverse complement strand
GAGGTTTACCTGAAGCGCTGCGAGTTGGTGGGCGATGCGCACGCGCAGATCGTCGCCTATCTCGCCTTTTATTTCGACCGCTGGCCGCATTCCCGCTCACGGCCGCGCCACCCCAAGCGAAAACTACGACGCCGTACACCAGCCCAAAACAGTCAGCCTAGCGGCGGCCCGAGTGGGCAGGGGAGGGAGTGCTTCTGACTCCCTATCCCAGGGCTCCTCTCGAAATTTCTTTTCGGTTAGAGAGTCGAAATCGTAACCAAAATTCCCACGCTACCTGTCCAACCGAAGGTGTATACCGAACAAGCCGTTACAGCGGGACCAGCTTACCTCTGAAAGTGGTGCCCCCACGGGGAATCGAACCCCGCTTTGAAGAATGAGAATCTTCCGTCCTAACCGATAGACGATGGGGGCGGCGTAATGGAACGGGCGACAGTTTGGTTTTCAGTGGGTGCGTCAAGCCTCGCTTCGAAAAATCCCTGATCTGTTTTGGCGGGCGGTGTTCGTGAGGGTGCCAAAACAAGAGGATCGCGAACCTTGGCATTCGGAGCTGGGTGGGGACCCTCTGACTTAGGCCTTCCCTTTTCGATCCGCCAGATTGAGCGGGCGACCTACGAGAACGTGGCGGTGAGGCTGCTGTGCGCGGACACGCATCCCGATAACGACACGCTGTGCACCTTCCGGCGCCGGAACGGCGCGCTCCTGCACCGCGCCTTCGCGCAGGTGCTGGAGCTGGCCGCCGGCTGCGGCATCCTCAAGGTGGGCGGCGTCACCGTGGCGATCGACGGCACGAAGGTCGTGGCCAACGCGAGCAAGCACTCGGCGGTGAGCCACGCCCACGTGCAGACCGCCCTGCGGGAGATCGACGCGGAGATCGCGGAACTTTTGACCAAGGCCGAGCAGGCCGACTCCACGCCCCTGCAGGACGGGCTGACGATCGAGGGCGAGGTGGCGCGTCGTCAGCAACGCAAGGCCCGCCTGCTCCGGGCCAAAGCCGAGATGGAAGCCCGCGCCCACGCCCGCTTCCAGGCCGAGCAGACCGCACATGAGGCATTGCTCGCCAAACGCGAGGCCGTGCGGGCCGCGGGCAAAAAGCCCCACGGCCGCGAGCCGAAGGCGCCCGACCCCACGCCGCAGGAAAAAGACCAGGTCAACTTCACCGACTCCGTGATCCGTATCATGAAGACCAATGACAGCTTCCAGCAGTGCTACATCGCGCAGGCCGGTGTGGAGACCGACTCACGCCTGATCGTCGGCGTGCGCGTCGCCCAGGCGCCCAACGACAAGGAACAACTCGGGCCGACCTTGGCGACGGTGCGCGCACACATCGCGCCCGTGCACGTGTTGGTGGACAGCGGCTTTGTCAGCGAAACGGCGATCAAGCGCGCGGAGACATCCGCCGCCGAGGGCCTTCGGGTGCTGGCCGCGATCAAACGCGAGCGCCACGGTCGCACGATCGAGCAACTGGAGAAACGCGAGGATCCGCCCGCGCCCGCGGTGGACGCGCCCTTCACCGAACACCTCGCGCACCGCACCGCCACCGCCGCCGGCCGCGCGCTCTACAAACTGCGCCAGCAAACCGTGGAGCCCGTCTTCGGCATCATAAAATCCGTGCTCGGCTTGCGCCGCTTCCTCTTACGCGGCCTGGCCAAGGTGTCGCTCGAATGGGTCCTGGTGTGTCTGGCCTACAATCTGAAGCGCCTCCACTGCCATGACGCCGGTCTGTGGATGGCCTGAGCCGGCCCGCACGAGGCCGCATCGGCGGGCATCATCGCCCTCACGCGCCGGCCCCGGCCCCAATCATACCGCAAGCACGGCGCCCCACGCCCCAAACAACCTCGCGCTTCTCCGGACTGCCTTCCCTCCGGAAAACCTAAGCCCGACGGGCTGCTAGCGCTTTCCCTTTCTTTTGGGATCCGCTGCGTTGTTTCCGCGGCGTTCTCCCTCGCGGGGATCTGGATCTAACCGAAACTAGGCAGTCATTGCCCTTGACGGAGGAGGCCCGGCGCAAAAACAGTCCCAGTTTCCCCAATCGATCGCTCATGAAACTCCCCTCACTCACCACAGCCCTGCTCGCAGGCTTCGTCGCTCTTTCCTCCACGGGTTGCGCCGTCTTTTCGAAGAACTCGAAGCAGACGGTTGTCGTACGCTCCACACCTGCTGGTGCCGTCGCAAAGATCAACGGTGCTGAAGTGGGCCGCACGCCCTTTAAGGTCCGTTTGAACCGCGATGAAGTTTATCGTGTGGAGTTGGAAAAACCCGGTTTCGCCGCCGCCCAAGGCCTCTTTATCCCGTCCACCTTCGTTCAAGGCGACAGCCCGATGGCCAGCTTCGGCTCGCCGGCCACTTCTCTGTTTCCCAGCGAGCTGGATCTGGCTTTGTCGCCCTCGATTGGAGAATCATCCGAAGCCGATCGCTTCGCCGCCATGACCGCCTTGATCGGACGCGCGGACGCGATGTTGTCGAGCGGACAGATTAGCGCCTCCGAGCATAAGACGCTCGTCGCGAAGATCGCCGAGACCTTCGAATCGAAGTAAGTTTGGCCCTTACTGCTGGGCTGTAGCTGTAGGACGCCTCTCCAGACGGGGGCGTCTTTTTTGTTGCTCGTTTACGTCCTCCCTCCGCCCCTTCTGCGTTAGCCGAATGACCGCTTTGCAACGTACTCCTCTTCGCGATTTCCACGCCAGCCACGGCGCCCGCTTGGTTGACTTTGCAGGTTGGGAGATGCCGGTGCAGTACCGCTCGATTCTCGAGGAGCACAAGGTGGTGCGCAGGGCGGCTGGTCTCTTTGACGTGAGCCACATGGGTGAGGTCGACGTGCGCGGGCCGCAGGCGCTGGAGTACTTGGAGCACTTGGTCACCAACGAAGTGTCAAAGCTGCACCCAGGCCGGGTGCTCTACACGCCGATGTGCCGCGAGGATGGCGGCACGGTCGATGACCTTCTCGTCTACATGCGGGGACCCCAAGAATTTTTTCTCTGCATAAACGCCGGTAACATCGCGGCTGACCTCTCCTGGCTGCATGCGCAGTCCGCGGGTTTCGACGTGGAGGTACGTGATCGCAGCCAGGATTACGCTCTTCTTGCCCTGCAGGGACCGCGGGCGGCCGTGATTCTTCAAAGCTTGACGGGGGCAAAACTCGGTGAGCTCGGGTACTACCATTTTTGCGAGGGCACGGTGGCTGGCGTGCAGTGTGTGATCAGCCGAACGGGCTATACGGGTGAGGATGGTTTCGAGCTTTACCATGCGGCGGGGGATGCCGTGGCGCTGGCGGAGTCTCTGCTGGCCGCGGGCGCGCCCCACGGCTTGGAACTCGCCGGCTTGGGTGCCCGCGACAGCCTGCGCCTGGAAGCCGGATACCCTCTTTACGGCCATGAACTCTCCCCGGAGATTTCACCGCTCGCGGCCGGGCTGGGCTGGACGGTGAAACTTGGTAAGGCGCGGCGCTGTATCGGGCATGAGGCCTTGGTGCGGGAAAAATCGGAGGGGAGTGCCCGACGAGTGGTTTTTTTTCGAACCGGGGATCGTCGTATTGTGCGGT
>JBILUB010000034.1:0-12893 GCA_044371245.1 Opitutaceae bacterium | reverse complement strand
GGAATGGCCGGCGTGGCAGCAGCTGGAGGCCGCGCTCGGAGTACGTCTGGATCCGAAGGAAATGGCGGAGTTGATGAACGCGGAGTGGCGACCGGCGTTGCAGATGGAGGACGCGGCGCTGCGGGCGGCGGCGGTATGAGGGCTGTGAACGGGCGGGCGGCGACCGGCCGAGATGTCGGTCTGAAGGAGAGCGCGCGTCCGGTCCGCGTCGAGGTTTCCGGGGTACGCAATTCCGGGCCGCGGGAAGCGGCGGCCGCGCTCGGGGCGAGGGGCGCGGGTCGGGTGTGCGCTTCACGTGTCGTCGGGGGCCGGAAAAGCGGGTGCGTAGTTTACCGAATGAGGCGTCCTTCAGGCCTAAATTTGCGGCGTTTTGTGCCGTAGCTTCGACCAGAGTGTTCTCCTCAATTCAAGCGACCCAAACGGCCCCACGGCCCCTTTGCGGACCCTTCTCCGACGGAGAGATTCGGCAGCGGATCGAGCATTGTCCCAAGCTGGCCTCGCTCGAGAGCGTGAATCGCAAGCTGGCCGGGCTGGTGAATTCCGAGCAGGGCTACACTTCGCAAATCGCGGACATCATCCGGCGGGATCCGTCGCTCACGGCTCGTCTGCTGAGGATGGTGAACAGCGTGTACTTCGGCCTGAGCGCGAAGGTGAACAACATCGAGGAGGCGGTGCTCTACATGGGCCTGCGGCAGATCCGCGAGCTCTCGATGGCGACGCCGGTGATCGAGGAAATGGAGCGTTTCGCGCCGATGGCGCCTCGCTTGCCGTGGAGGGATCTTTGGCAGCACTCGATCGGGACGGCGATAGTCACCCGCGAGCTGCTTTCGTTCACCGATCTGCTGGTCGACGACGACACCGATTACATCGTGGGCTTGCTGCATAATGTCGGCAAACTCGTGCTGGCGTCGACTTGGCCGGCGGAGTTCGAGCAAGTCGCCGCGCGTGGTTACGCGACGACGGAGGAGGTCTGCGAGGCGGAGCGGGAGCTGATCGGCTGGGACCATGCCGCGGTGGGCGGGTACTATCTGGCGCGCCATCAGGTGGCGGCGGAGATCGCGGAGGCGGTCCGCCACCACGTCGATCCGACGCGGGCGGGAGAGCATCAGCGCTTCGCCGCCGCGGTGCAGGTGGCGGACCGCGCGGTACGGGCGGCGGGCTTTCCCGGAGGGTTTGAAAAAGTGGACGCGGCCGATGCCGAGGCCTGGTCTTCGGTGGTGGGCTGGGAGATGCTTTTCCCGGAGGAGAATCGCGAGGCCGAGCAGGCTCGTCACGCGGTGCGGCAGCTGATCGCCCGGCTGCCCGAGCAACTGGTCAACATGGTTTGATTTTTCGCCTCCGGAGATGAACGCCGCCGACACCTTGCGCTCCGCCTCACATCCGCCTTTTGACGGTCAGCTCGGACCCTGGGCCGACAGCCTCGAACTCGCCGTCGTCTACGCGCACGGGGACCATCGGATCCTTGAGGTGAACCGGGCCTTCGCGCGCAAGTTCGGCAAGGCGGCCGCGAGCTGGGGTGGCTTGGCCTTCCCCGAGCTGATCCATCCCGACGATCTGCCGGGCTGGCACGAGGAGCTGCCTCGCCTGGGCCGGCCGCCTTACCACATCTCGCGCGACCAGCGTTGTCAGACCGCCCAAGGCTGGCGGTGGATCGCCTGGGAGGAGACCGCTCTGCGCGACGCCTCGGGAGCGCCGGTGGCGGTGCGCGCGATCGGCCGGGATGTCACGAAGCATCGGCTGGCCGAGGAGCACTACCGGAAGCTGGCGCAGGCGATCGAGCAGGCGCCGGTTTCGATCGCGATCACCACGCCCGGGGGAACGCCGCAGTATGTGAACTCCCGATACACCGAGGTCACGGGGTACACGCTGGAGGAGATTTTCGAACGCCAGATCCCGCTGCTGCGGGAGGGGCACCAAAACGAGGCCGCCTATCGTCGTTTCTGCGCGGTGGTGGCCGCGGGCAGCAAGTGGTCGGGCGAGCTGCGCACGAAGCGCAAGGACGGGGGAGACAACTGGGAGTTCGTCCAGGTCTCGCCGATCCGCGATCACCTCGACCAGATCGTGTATCTTTTCTGCCTGCGGGAGGACATCTCGGAGCGGAAGGCGATGGAGGAGCGGCTGCGTCAGGCGCAGAAGATGGAGAGCCTGGGCAATCTGGCCGGGGGCATCGCGCACGACTTTAACAACATCATTTCGATCATCCGCGGGTTCACGGAGCTGGCCATCTCACGTCTGCCCGGGGACGAAACGCTTTCCCGCTATCTGCAGGCGGTACACTCCGCGGCCCTCCGGGCGGCCTCGCTCGTCGGGCAGATCCGTGCCTTCAGCCTGAAGACTGAAATCGCCTACCGGGCCGTGCAGTTGAACACGGTCGTGAGCGAGTTGGCGGGCCTGATCAATGAGACCTTCCCCCGAGGGGTGGAACTGCGTCTGGAGTTGGACGAATCGCTCGAGACTTTCGCCGCGGATCCGGATCAGATCCGGCAGGTGTTGCTCAATCTGTGCGTAAACGCCCGCGATGCGATGCCGCGTGGCGGGACCCTGACCATCTCGACCGGCCGCACTCCGGGGCGCGAGCTCTCGGCCATCGGGCTCGACCCGACGCTGGACTACGCCCGCCTGCGGGTGGTGGACAGTGGCATCGGCATGACGCCGGAGGTGAAGGCCCGGATTTTTGAACCGTTCTTTTCGACCAAGCAGGACAGCGGCGGCACCGGGCTGGGCCTGGCCACCGTTTACGGCAATGTGCGCAATCACCAGGGCGCGATCGAGCTCGAGTCGGAGCCGGGCAAGGGCGCCAGTTTCAGTGTTTATCTACCCTTGCGGGTGCGCATCGAGGATCGCTCCAGCCCGGCCGAGGCTCCGATCGCCTTCTCGTTGCCGGCCGGGACCGAGCGGGTGCTGGTGGTCGAGGATGAGCCACCGATCCAGGAGATGCTCGGGGTGGCTCTGACGCACGCCGGGTACACCGTAACCACGGCGATGAACGGGGCGGAGGCCTTGGAGATCTTGCTGCGCGAGGGGGATCGTCTGGACTTGATGGTGCTCGATCTAAACATGCCGCGCCTCGGCGGACTGGATGTTTTGCGCACGGTGCGAGAGCGCTGGCCTCGACTGCCGGTTTTGGTGATGAGCGGCAACCTCAACGCCACCGCCAGCTCGGAGTTGGAGCAGCTCGGTCAGCGCCACATCCTGGCCAAGCCGTTTAAACTGTCCGATCTCGGGGCGAGTGTGCGAGTGCTCCTCGACCTGCGCCGCGAGGAAGCGGGGGGCTAAGCGCCGATTCCAGGCAGGCCGAGGCGCTGGGGTGCGGTCGATCGCACGGGCGCGGATGGTGGGACGGAAGACCGTCAACGGCCTCTCAGAAGCTGACTTCGCCGGTGCTGAGGCGGCCGCCGAGCAGACGCGTGGCGCGTTCGAAGACTTCTGGCAGGATGCGTTCCAACAACTCCGGGCCGATGCCCGCGGAAGCGAGCAGGTCGGGCTCGAGGCGGTAGAGAAAGGCGTCTTCTCCCTGGCCGGCGCCGAAGGCGGCCGCGGCGTGGTGCGCGGCGTGGACATGGGCGGCCAGACCCCGAAAGGGCTCGGGCAGGTCGGGTCCGGGTGGTTTGTGGGCCGCGACCGCGACGTGGTCCTCGCCGAAGCGCCATTCGCGGAGCAGACGTGCGCTGACCTCGGCATGGGTAAAGCCGAGTATGGCCCGCTCGGCCTCGAGCCAGGAGCCGCCGTCCTCCGTGCGTCGTGCGCGGATCGCGGTGAAGGAATCGGCGCAGCAGAACGCCAGCGCGAGTTTGCCGATCTCGTGGACCAGGCCGCAGGTGTAGGCCTGGGCGGGGTCGATCCGGCCGGTGGCCTGGGCGAGCGCTTCGGCGGCGAGCGCGGTGATGAGCGAGCCTCGGCAAAAATCGCCCGCTTCCCAGCGGTAACCCTCGACCTCGATCGCCATCCAACGGGAGGCGAGGGAGAGGGCGGCGAGTCGGTAGAGTTCGCGGGCGCCGAGGCGTAGGACGGCGTCGGCGACCGAGTTGACCGGGCTCGCGGCGGCGAAGTAGGCGGAATTGGCCATCCTCACGGTAGCGCTCGCGAGCACGGGATCGAGGCCGACGAGGGCGGCCAGGTCGGCCACATCCGCGTTGGGATTCTGCAGGATCTGCGCGAGGCGGGGCAGGAGGGCCGGGGAGCAGGGCAGGGCGAGGGCGCGGGTGCAGACTTCGTCTAGCGAGGGCATGGAGGGCGGCTGGGGTCCGGGCTCAGGAGCCGCAGAGCGAAGCCGGATCGAGGATCAGGGCGATCGTGCCGTCGCCGAGGATCGCGCCGCCGGCCACGCCGGGACGGCCTTGAAGGAAGGCTCCGAGATTTTTGATCACGACTTCCTGTTTGTTCAGGAGCTCGTCGACCAGGAGGGCGTAGAGCCGCCGGCCGACTTCGACGATCACGACGATGCCGGCGGCGGGGTCCTCGACCGCGCCTTCGACACCGAAGATGCGGTGGAGGCGGTGCAGGGGGAGGATCTTGCCGCGGTGGTCCATGACTTCGCCGCGGCCTTGCACGGTGGCGAGGGCGGCCCGGGCGGGGCGCAGCGCCATCTGCACGGTGATGGTGGGCAGGATGAAGCGCTCTTCGCCGACGCGGACGAGCAGGCCGTCGATGATCGCGGTCGTAAGGGGCAGGCGGATACGAAAGGTGGTGCCGCGACCCTGCTCGGTCTCGATCTGGATCTGACCGCGGAGGCGCTCGATGTTGCGTTTCACCACGTCCATGCCGACGCCGCGTCCGGAGACGGAGGTGACTTTCTCGGCGGTGGAGAAACCGGGGAGAAAAATCAGGTTGCAGATCTCGTCCGGAGGCGGGGTGACGCCGTCGGGGAGGAGGTGGAGCGAGCGGGCCTTGGCCAGCACCCGGGACCGGTCGATGCCGCGGCCGTCGTCGGAAAGCTCGATCACGAGGTTGCTGCCTTCGTGGTAGGCGGCGAGGCGCATGCGGCCCTGCTCGGGCTTGCCGGCGGCGCGGCGGGCGTCGGGGAGCTCGAGCCCGTGGTCGAGGGAGTTGCGCACCATGTGGACGAGAGGATCGACGATTTCCTCCACGACGGTGCGGTCGATCTCGGTCTCTTCACCGCGGGTCTCGATCAGGCACGGTTTACCAAAGTCGCGGGAGAGGTCGCGCACGAGCCGCTCCATGCGTTGGAAGGTGGGTTTGATCGGGACCATGCGGAGCGACATCGCGGTCAACTGCAGCTCCTTGGTGATGCGGCCGAGTTGGGCGAGGTTACGTCCGAGGGCGGGCGCGGCAGAGTCGACGCCTCGGGCGGATTCTTGCAGCTGGCTCTGGACGATCACGAGCTCGCCGACGACGTCTACGAGGGTGTCGAGTTTCTCGGTGTTGACGCGGACGGAGGAGGCGGAGACGGCGCGGGCCGGGCTGCCGTCCGAGGAGCCTCCCGCGACCGCGGGGGACGGGGATGGCGAGGGTGACGGCGAGGGGGCTTCGCGCACCGAGACCGACTCGACCGGCGAGGACGGACTCGTCGCGGCGGGCGTCGGAACGGGAGCAGGGGCTGCGGGGGCGTCTCCCACTCCGGCGGCCAGTCGGCGCACGGCGGCGATGAGCCCCTGCACGGGGACGAGTTTGTCCGGCATGACGCCTTTTTCGAGGGCGACGGTCACTTGCCCGAGCATCTCGTGGATGGCGTCCCGGCTGCTGAGGATTTGGGTGATGATCTCGGGGGTCAGGCGCAGGCGATCGGTGCGTGCGAGGTCGAGGAGGGATTCGACCTCATGGGTGAGCCGGTGCATCGGGCCGAGGTGCAGGAAGCCGGAGACGCCCTTGATGGTGTGGAAGGAGCGGAAGAGACCGTTGAGCGCATCCCGATCGTCGGGGGTCGCGTCGAGCACGAGCAGGGAAGCCTCGATCTGTTGGAGGTGGTCCTGCGCTTCGACCTGAAACTCGCCGAGGAGCTCGCGGTTGTCCGCCAGGTCGATGTGGAGGAGCTCCTCGGCCTCGCCCGTCGCGGTGTTGGCCACGGGCGGGGCCTTTTCGGCCGGAGCGGCGCCCGATGCGGAGCCGGCTGGTGGCGGCGGTGCTTTCTGGCCGTCGCGGTCGGCGATGAGCGCGGCGGGCAGCCAGGCCACGAGGGACTGAAGGGCTTTGGACGTGGCCTCATCCCAGGGTTGGGCGCTGTCGAGGAGCGCGTCGAGGCGCGCGCGCAGTGCGACCACAGGGGCGGCGGCGGGGTTGTTGGCACCCCACTGGGCGATCATGTCGCCGAGGAGGCTGTAGGAGGGAATGAGTCCTTCGTCGGTGCCGACGCGGGCGAATATGGATTCGGCGGCGAGGCGGCTGACAAGGTCGTCAAGGAGCGCGTAGGTGGCGGCGGAGAGCGACATGGGCCGATGGGTAGGGAGCGAAGCGACTATTCTTACGGCACAAGGCCACTCGACTTGAGCGGTCCAGGCCGATGGAAACCGGCTTTCATCAGGTCTTTTCGTCGTGGCGCGATTTTTTGCTCAAGCCCGCAAGGAGCGCGCCGATGAACAGGGCCAGAAAGCCACGGGCTCGTCCCACAGGGCTCTCTAATCGTCCCGCCCCATGAGCTCCCTTCAAAACACCGATACCTCACGACTCGCCGGCAAGTACCTAACCGTCGTCCTCGACAACGAGGCGTACGGCATCGCCGTGCTCAAGGTCCGCGAGATCATCCGCCTGCAAAAAATCACGCCGGTGCCGCAGATGCCGGTCTTCGTGAAGGGTGTGATCAATCTTCGCGGCCGGGTGATCCCGGTGATCGATCTGCGGCTGAAGTTCGGCCTGAAGGCGGAGATGGGCGAGCGCACGTGTGTGGTGGTGGTGCAGATCGCCATCGACTCGACCCGCAACGTCCAGATGGGCCTGGTGGTCGACAGTGTGGAGGAGGTGGTCAACTTGACCGGCTCCGAGATCGAGCCCACGCCGGAGTTCGGGGCTCGGATCGACACGTCGTACCTGCTCGGTCTGGCGAAGGTAAAGGGGGTCGTGAAGACCTTGCTCGACATCGAGCGGGTCGTCGCTCCCGAGACGGTGGAGCGTTTGTCCCAGGTGGGCTGAGCGTTCCGAAAACACTTTGGTTGGGGATTACCAAACATCGCCCGCCATCTTCGCCCGGCTCCGCCGGCGGTGATGGTGGGCGCTCTGGTTTTTTAGTTGTGCGTGAGGCCCCGGAGCGATGCTTGACGGAGGCGGGAGAGCCACTCGCCGGGCCGCATCCGGATGGCGGAGGGCCGCCCCGGGCTCAGGGGACTTGGTCCGGGGCCCGAACGAGAAACGCAGGGTTGAGGCTTTGTCGACCGGAGCCGAGAGGACGGGCGGACCCGGGACGTAGCTCGATCAACCGAGGGCGACGGTGAGGGTGCGATCGGGCATCTTCACGGTCAGGCGACCGGTGCCGATGTCGAGGTGGAGCGTGCGGTTGACGAAGCCTCCGACCTCGTAGGCGAGGACCCGGCAACCGTAGACGGAGATGAGACGGCGAACGGCCGCGGCGTTGCGTTCACCGATTTGAAAGGAGTCGGGTCCGGAGAGGACCGAGGCACCGCCGGCGATGTAGAGCACGGTGCGGGAGCGTTGGGCGCGCACGCCCTGGAGGGCGTTGAAAAGAGCGGGCACGCCGGTGTCGGCAAACATGGCGGGCTGTCGGGCGGCTTTTTCAGGGGAGATGGTGGAGTCCGGCAGCATGAGATGCAGCAGGCCCGCGGCCCGGGCCACGGGGTCGTAGGCGACCAGGCCGATGCAGGAACCGAGGGCGTAGGTGCTGAGCACGGCGCCGCTCTGGTTGGTCACGGCCAGTTCTGCCACGCCGACGACGAGGCGCGGCGTGATGATCGCGGAGAGGGTGGGGGATCCGGCCATGCAGTTTTAGGTGTAGACGAGGAGGCGCGGCCCGAGCGGATCGACGAGGTTGTGGGTGCGAATCTTGGAAATGGTCGCCGGGTTCAGGGGTTGGCCTTCGCCGACGAGCAGCAGGCCGTGGGGGCTGTAGATGCCGCTGGCGAGGACCATGCCGGGTCGAAGCTCATCGGGTCCGATCTCGCGCACGGGCCGGGGCAGGGTCTGGAGCCGGGTGGCGTTGAGAAAGAGGCGGACCGCGGTCGGGTCGAGGGCCCGGCCGGCCTCGGCTTCGATGGCGGCGGCGGCACGTTCCTGGGGCAGCCCGGATTCGACGAACCAGACGGCGGCGGCGAGGCAGCGGGCCACGAGGGGGATCGCATGGCCGGACAGACCGTCGGGGTAACCGCCCCCGTCGAAGCGCTCGTGGTGGGAGCGGATCGCTTCGGCGAGCAGGGAGCGATCGTCGAGATGTGAGGCAAGCGTCTGGCTGTAGACGGGGTGGTTGTGCAGGCTGTCCCGCTCCGCGTCGGAGAGGGTGGAGGGCGTGGTGCGGAAGCGATGGAGGGTATCGCGGGGCACGCCGATCAGCCCGAGGTCACAAAGCCAGGCGGCGGGCCGCAGCACGTCCCGTTCTTCCGGGGAGAGAAAGTCGGCGGCACGCGCCATCTGCCCCGCGATGGAGGCGACGGCCTGGGTCTGGCGGGCGAGGACGGGGTCGTAGGTGGCGAGGATGCGGCTGCAGAGCTCGAGGGATCGATCGTAGCGGCGGCCGAGCTCGAGCCCGGCTTCGTCGAGGGCGCGGCGCTGGGTCTCGAGGCGTTTTACCTGATCGCCGAGCGCGGCGTTCGCGGTGGCGAGGCGGGAATTGAGCTCGGAGGTCTCGGTCAGCAGGCGCTCGTTTTGGACGATGAGTTCGTGGCGGTTCAGGGCGTTGCGGACCGTGGCGATGAGCTCTTCGCGCAGCCAGGGCTTGGCGAGGAAACGGTAGATCTCCCCCTTGTTGATCGCCTCGACGAGGGTGGGAAGCGAGAGAGCGGCGGTGATGAGCACGCGGGTGGCGCGAGGCTGGATGCGGCGGCACTCGACGAGGAGATCCATCCCCGACATGCTCGGCATCAGGTGATCGGAAAGCACGACGGCGAACTCTCGCTGGCGGAGGAGCTCGATCGCACGGAGGGGATCGCTGGAGGTGCAGAGGTGAAAACCTTGGCGCTCGAGCACGTCCTTGAGGGCGGCGAGCACGCGCGGTTCGTCGTCGACCACGAGCAGGGTGCGGGAGGGCGTGGGGTCAGGCGGGGGCATGGACGGAGAGGGGAGCCGTGGCGAGACGCACGATGTGATCGGCGATGGCGTCGAGGGGCAGCTGACGTTCGGCTCCGCCGTTTTCCCACGCTTCGCGGGGCATGCCGTAGACGACGCTGGTGGCTTCGTCCTGGGCAAAGGTGGAGGCCGAGGCGCGGCGCAGCCGGAGCAGGCCTTCGGCACCGTCCTTGCCCATGCCGGTGAGCACGCCGGCGACGATGTGCGGGGCGTGGGCCTGGGGCACCGATTTGAAGAGCACGTCCACGGCGGGACGCTGGTGCCACACGGCGGGGCCGGAGTTGAGCTCGGCCCGATAGGCGGTGCCCGTCCAGCGCAGCAGCAGGTGGAAGTTGCCCGGGGCCACGAGGGCCAGACCGGGACGCAGGATGTCGCCGTCGACCGCTTCCGCCACGCGGAAGGCGCAAAGGGAGTCCAGTCGATCGGCGAAGGCCCGCGAAAAATGGGCGGGGATGTGCTGGACGATCGCGATCGGCGGGAGGCCGTCTGGTAAACGCACGAGCACTTCTCGTAAGGCCTCGGTGCCGCCGGTGGAGGCTCCGAGCAGAATGAGTCGGCGCGGCTCGGGAGGCAGGCGAGCGTGCGTGGCTCTGGGCCCGGATGCGAAGGGCAACGAGGTGCCGCGGGTAGCGACGGGGGCGGTATGGGTGAAGGGGGCGCGGGTCGGAGGCGCGGCGACCACCGGAGGTGACGCGCCGGTGCGCGGCGGGAGCGGCGGGGGTGTCGCCGGCGTCGCTGGGCCACGGGGCAGACGGGCGCGGGCGGCGGCTTTGACCGCGAGGACGAGGCGGGGGCCGAGCTCGCCAAAGCTGAACGGGCCACCGGGCTTGGCCAGCACCTCGACCGCGCCGAGGCGGAGCGCTTCGAGCGCCTGCGCCGAGTTCTCCCGAGTGAGGGAGCTCATCACGATCGTCGGGGTCGGCCGCTCCCGCATCAGGATGCCGAGAAACGTCAGACCATCCATGCGCGGCATCTCGAGATCGAGGGTCAGCACGTCGGGCGAGAGTTGTTTGATCTTATCCTTCGCGACGAAGGGGTCGGTGGCGGTGCCCACCACCTCGATGGCAGGGTCCGCGGCGAGCGCTTCGGACACGAGACGGCGGACGACGGCGGAGTCGTCGATCACAAGCACGCGAATGGGCCGGCCGGCGGGCATGGGAACTAGCTGGGGGGAACCTGATAGGTTGCGGGACGAATCATGTTCATGCCGTGGGGGATGCCGGTGAGACTTTCGGAGTGTCCGACGAGCAGGTAGCCGCCGGGCACGAGTCGGGATTTGAGTCGGCGGACGAGTTCCTCCTGGGTCGCCCGGTCGAAGTAGATCATGACGTTGCGGCAGAAAATGACGTGAAAGGGCTCGGTGAAGGGCGGCGAACCTTCCAGAAGATTGAGCCGGTGAAAACGAAGGGCCTGGCGCAGCTGGGGACGCACCCGGTAAAAGCCCTCCTGCGGTCCGTATCCGACTTGGAAATACGCCTTGGTTCGGGCGGGGCCGAGGCGCGAGACCGTTTCCGCCGGGTAGATGGCGTCGCGTGCTTTGGCGAGGACACGGGTCGAGATGTCGGTGGCCTCGATTTTCCAGGGCCAGGCCCCGCCGCCTTTGCCCGCGAAGTACTCGTCGAGCGCCATCGCGACCGAGTAGGGCTCCTCGCCGCTGGAGCAGGCCGCGCTCCAAATCCGCAGGGCCGACCACCGTTCCTTTGCCTGCCGTCGCTCGAGGTCCGGAAGGATGACCTCGCGGAGGGCCTGGAAGTGGCCTTCCTCGCGGAAAAAATAGGTGTGGTTGGTCGAGATGACGTCGATCAAGTGCCCCAGCTCCTCTTCGCCCTCGGGGCCGCGCAGCAGCGCGCAGTAGTCCTCGACCGTGCTGCGCCCCGTCGCGCGCAGTCGCTTGCCGAGCCGGGCGCTCACGAGTTCCTGCTTGTCCGGACCGAGATTGATCCGGCTATGCCGGTAGACGATATCGCGGATAAACTGGTAGTCGGTCGAACGCATGGGACGGCCTTGTTTTATCGGCCCTGGACCTCAAAAATAAACCGGTGGCCCCGCGATTTACTGAAGCCGAGCGGCTCGCCCACCACCCAGTCAAGGACTCGGCAAAATTTGCCACACCGGCGGGGCCAGCGGTGTAAAAGTATCGCTATTAGATATAAATAAATAACGTAAACATTTATCGAAGAATTGTCTATGTGTCTCGTTTTTCGGGTGGCATCCGCAGTGCATACGGGTGGGCATGATCGAACCCGTCGCGAACAACACCAACTACCAGTTGGCCAGAAAGCTCCTCGACGCCTCGGTCCTCCGTCACGAGGCCATCGCCAGTAACATCGCCAATGCCGAGACGCCCGGCTATCGCCGCGTCGACCTTTCGCCCGACTTTCGCGAGACGCTTCGGGCCCAGTTTGCCCAGGGCACTCCGCCCTCCGCCCGCGCCATCGCGGCGCTCGAGCCGAGTCTTTCCGAGGATGCCGCGGTGCGGTCCGTTCGGGCGGATGGCAACACCGTCGAGCTCGAAGGCGAGCTCCTCGAGCTCGGACGCAACCGGGTGGAGCATGAGTTCCTCACCGAGTTGGTCAGCCGCAACATCCGCCAGCTTCGCATGGCCATCACCGGCCGCGTCGCCTGAGGCCCGCACGGTACCCTCCCGCCATTCACCCCCTTCAACCCCGACCCGTCATGGAACTTCTCTCCGGAATCACCGCCACGAGCAGCGCCCTCAACGCCCAGCGCACCCGCCTCGATTTCATCGCCCAGAACATCGCCAACGCCCAGACCACGCGCGGCCCCGATGGCAGGCCCTTCCAGCGACAGATGGTCAGCTTCGAAAGTCAGCTCTTGCGCGCCCAAGGCGGGGGCCCGGGCAGCGGCCTCAGCGCGGTCCGTGTCTCCGAGATCCGCCCCGACCCGACCCCTGGTCAACGCGTCTACAACCCCGGCCACCCCGACGCCGACGACCAAGGCATGGTTACCCTTTCCAACGTCAACCTCGCCCACGAGATGGTCGACCTCATCTCCGCCTCCCGCTCTTACGAGGCCAATCTCACGGTGGTCAAAAACTCCCGCCAGATGGCGCTCAAGACCCTCGAGATCGGCAAGTGATCCGCCTCGGTCCGGCTCCGCTCCCTTCCACCTAGACCGCTCGCCCCGCCATGCTCCCGATCGGATCACCGTCCGGCATCTCCGCCGTCTCCCCCGCCGCGCTGCGGCCTTCCTGGGAAAGCTCACCGCTGCGCGAGTCCCCCGGCACCGGAGCGCCCGCCGGCCCTTTCACGCCCGGCCCCGCCGGCGCGGGCTTTGGCGATGTTTTGGAAAACATGGTCTCGGGCGTCGAGCAGCGCCAGGCCGATGCCGGCGCCATCACCCGCTCCGTTCTTCTCGGAGAAAATCCGAACCTGCACCAAAGCGTCATCGCCATGCAGGAAGCCTCCATCGCCTTCAGCCTCATGGTCGAGGTGCGCAACAAAGTGGTCGAGTCCTACCAGGAGCTGATGCGCATG
Source organism: Opitutaceae bacterium (assembly GCA_044371245.1). Taxonomy (GTDB): domain Bacteria; phylum Verrucomicrobiota; class Verrucomicrobiia; order Opitutales; family Opitutaceae; genus IMCC26134_A. Next base: position 213 of record JBILUB010000034.1, on the reverse strand, counting down.
CCGGTCTGATTGATCGGGCGCGCACTTTTCCCCGTCGCTCCGCCCCTCCCCCGCGCCTCGATCCGCCGCCCCCCGCCGCCCTCTTCCCGCCCCCTTCATGAAAAGTTTCGCCCAGTCGCTGCTCTCGCTTTGGCAACAGCTCGGCCTCAACCAACGCGCCTCCCTGATCGCCTCCGCGCTCGCCGTGGTCGTGTTCGTGGTCGGCCTAGTCGT
>JBILUB010000327.1:0-3554 GCA_044371245.1 Opitutaceae bacterium | reverse complement strand
GCTCGGCAGGTGGTCAACAGCTTGCGCGAGATGAGCTGCGGCTACTGCCGGTTCTAGGCTAATCACAAATCACCAGTCACCACTCCCCCCATGCACCGCAAACTTCGCTACGGCATGATCGGCGGCGGCCGCGGCGCCTTCATCGGCGCCGTCCACCGCATCGCCTCCCGCATGGACGGCGAAGCCGAGCTCGTCGCCGGCGCCTTCTCCTCCGACGCCACCCGCTCGCGCGACTCCGGCGCCGACCTCTACCTCGACCCCGCCCGCGTCTACGGCTCCTACACCGAGATGGCCGAGGCCGAAGCGAAAAAGCCCGCCGGCCAGCGCCTCGACTTCGTCGTCATCGTCACGCCCAACCACCAGCACTTCCCGCCCGCCAAGCTCTTCCTCGAAAAGGGTTTCAACGTGGTCTGCGACAAACCCGTCACCTTCGACCTGAAGGAGGCCCTCGCCCTCAAGAAGGTCATCACCAAGACCCGCAAGGTCTTCGCCCTCACCCACAACTACACTGGCAACCCGATGGTGAAACAGGCGCGCGAGCTCGTCCGCTCCGGCCACCTCGGCACCCTTCGCAAAGTCGTCGTCGAGTACCCCCAAGGCTGGCTCTCCACCCACCTCGAGGCCTCCGGCCAGAAACAAGCCTCCTGGCGTACCGACCCCCGCCGCTCCGGCGCCGCCGGGTGCATCGGCGACATCGGCACCCACGCCGAAAACCTCGCCCGCTACATCACCGGACTCCACATCGAGGAACTCTGCGCCGACCTGACCGCCTTCGTCCCCGGCCGCCGGCTCGACGACGACGGCAACATCCTCCTCCGCTTTCGCGGCGGCGCCAAAGGCATCCTCCACAGCTCCCAAATCAGCGTCGGTGTGGAAAACGACCTCAACATCCGCGTCTACGGCGAAAAAGCCGGCCTCGCCTGGCGCCAGGAACACCCCAACCAGCTCCTCGTCACCTACCCCGACCGCCCCGCCGAGATCTGGGGCCGCGGCCACGGCTACCTCACCAGCGCCTCGGCCCGCGCCGCCGCCCGCACCCCTCCCGGCCACCCCGAGGGCTACCTCGAAGCCTTCGGCAACCTCTACCGCGAAATCTTCCGCGCCGTGCGCGCCGAAGTCGCCGGCCACACCCCGCCCCCCGACCTCGACTTCCCCACCATCGACGACGGCGTCGAGGGCATGGCCTTCATCGAGACCGTCGTCAAAAGCTCCAAGCTCGGCGCGAAGTGGGTCAAGTTTCCCCGGCTCTGATCGGCGCCCCCAAGCCCGGCTCCCACCCGGCCGGGCCGCCCCTCAAGCGATCAACGTGACCTTCGTCGCCCGCACCGGCGCCGCCGCATACGCCGCCCGGAAGTCCTCCTCGCTGGCAAACTCCTTTTGCCCGATCTCCCGGTAGGGCAACTCAAACTCCAGCCTCCGCGCGGCGAAGGGCCACGGCGTCACCCGCCACGTCGCCTCCCCCGCGGGCGTGCACATCAGCTCGCGCTCCACCCCCTCCGCGTCAGGATGCGCGTGCCGCAGCTTCGTCGCCCGATCCAGGCCCGCGCACGCGATCAAGGACAGATTGTCGCAGCACTGGAGAAACTCGAAGCCACGCCGCCTCAGCTCCACCGAAAAACCCTCCGCCACCGCGGTTGCCTCCTGCCAGGCCCTCTGCTCCGCGACGAACTCCGCGTGCACCCCCCGATGCTCCGGCGCGATTGTCGCCAGATCAGCCTGCTCCGTCAGCAGATTCACCGTGTGCATCGAGATCAACACCCCCGCCAGCGGATCGATCCGCGCCGCCGCCCGCGTCGCCTCGCCCCTCACCGCCAGATAACTCGGCAGATCGATCTCCTCAAACGCCGCGTACGCGCCCACCAGCGCGCGGGTAAACCCCTCCGGCTTGCCCTCCCCCGTCAACACCGGGGCCGCATCCCTCGCCGTCCACCCATCATCATGATGCGCCACCGCCGCGCACAGACGCTCAAACGGCTCCGGCCTCGGAAAATCCAGGTTGCCCCACGCGGAGGCAAACTGCCCGGCCAGGCGGGCGTGATCGGGATGCCGGATCAAAATCCAGCCATGGTCGGTTTCGGCGCGAATCATCGGTGTGGGAGTTTCGAAAAACCCTAGCCGCGTCCGGCGCGACCCGCTGCGCGCGCCTTGCCCTCACCTGCGCGCCCCTTGGCCATCCCCATCCTTCCGCCAAAAACACCAGCCCCACCCCACCTACTCCACCCGGGCCGCGCCGCGACCATCGCCAAACTCCAGGACGATCCCCTGCCCCTTCCGCAGCGCCCCCGCCCGCGTGAGCGGGCGCCCGCCCTCCTCTCTCACGATCACGAAACCCCGGTTCAAAACCGACGCCGGACTCGCCGCCTGCAAACGCTTCCACAGACCCAGCAGACGCTGCGACTCCCACTCCACCCGCCGCCCGGGCGCCACCCCAGCCAGACGCCCCGCCGCCAAAGCCAGCGCGTGCCGTCGCTCGCCCGCCACCCGCGAAAGCACGGCCTCCAGACGATTCCGTAAATCATCCAGCCGCAGCCACCCCCGCTCCACCTGCGCGCTCGGGGAAAGCAGCCGCAAACGCCCCCCCACGCCCGCCAAACGCTCCCTCCCCCCGCTCAGCCCCGCCTCCACCCCCGCCTCCAAAGCCCTCGCCAGCCGGGACAGACGCTCCGCCTCCGCGACAAAACCGCTCGAGATCAACTCCGCCGCCGCGCTCGGCGTCTCCGCCCGCACATCCGCCGCGAAATCACACAAGGTAAAATCGATCTCGTGCCCCACCGCCGAGACCACCGGCACCCGCGAAGCCGCCACCGCCCGCACCAACACCTCCTCGTTAAACGCCCACAAATCCTCCAGCGAGCCCCCGCCCCCCCCCACCACCAGCAAATCGAACACCAGCCCCCACACCGAGACGTCATTCGCCGCCGCCAGCATCTCCGCCATCTCCGCCGCGGCGCCCTCGCCCTGCACCCGCGCCGGCAAGACCACCAAGCGCCCCCGCCAACCGCGCCGCATCAGGATACGCAGGAAATCCTGCACCGCCGCACCCGTCGGCGAAGTCACGAACCCCACCCTCCCGGGCAAACGGGGCAAAGGCCGCTTCCGCTCCCGGGCGAAAAGACCCTCGGCCGCCAGCCTCGCCTTCAACGCCTCAAACTCCCGCTGCAAACGCCCCGTGCCATCGTCCACCACCGCCCGCACGATCAGCTGATACTCGCCCCGCGCCTCGTAGACCGAGGCCTCCCCGAACACCACCACCTGGCCTCCCTCCCGCAGCCGCGTCGTCTGGCGCGCCGCGTCCCCGCGAAACATCACCGCACGCACCTGCGCCCCCGCGTCCTTCAAAGAGAAATAGAAATGCCCGCTCGCCTGTATCCGGAGATTTGATACCTCGCCGCGCACCCACCCCGGCCTCAGCCCGCCCTCGAGCAACGCCTTCACCCGGCGGGTAAACTCGCTCACGCTCTCCGCCTGCGCCCCGCCCCCCGGCCCCGGCTCCGTCACCCACCCGCTCACCGGCCCGCTCCTTCCCGCCCCGGCGCCGAGGCGCTCCCCGCCCC
>JBILUB010000326.1:0-3562 GCA_044371245.1 Opitutaceae bacterium | reverse complement strand
AGCGCCGAGCAGCAGGCCGACTACAGCGAAAAAGACGCCCGCGATTGGGCCGAATCTGCCGAATGGCTCGGCCTCGAGATCACCGGCACCGAGGGCGGCGGCGAAGCGGATCAGGAAGGCACCGTCGACTTCGTCGCCCGCTTCAGATCCGGCGGCGAGGAGCGTAAACACGTCGAGAAAGCCCGCTTCACCCGCGAGGACGGCCGCTGGGTCTACGCCGGCATGATCCTGCCCAAAACCGAGCCCGTCCGCCGCGAAGCCCCGAAAGTAGGCCGCAACGACCCCTGCCCCTGCGGCTCCGGCAAAAAATACAAGAAGTGCCACGGCGCCTGAGCCGGCATCCTTCCGTCGTGCGGCAGAGCAGCGCGCCGGGATCGCGAGCGGATACCCCGATGCGCCCCGAACAACTGGACGATTACGGCTAATCCTCCCGCGCCGCCCCGCGCCCTTGGGCCCCCGGCATGGATTTTGCCACACCCCCGGTCTTTCTCCACGTGACCTCCAGTCAACGCCTCCTCGTCGCGCTGGCCGCCTACCCCGCGCCCTCCCGCCACTACCCCGAGCGCGACCTCGCGATCGCCACCACCACCATCGAGTCGGTGAGCTTCACCTCCCCGCCCGCGACTCGCTGAGCCCGTGGCGCCGGCCCGGCCCCCCGCCGGGTAACATCCCCCGTGGTTTGGCTTTCGTCCCACGCCCCACCCTGCCAGCGTCTCCGACCTTTCTCCACACCATGTCCTCCACCTCGCGTGACATCTTCCTCGGCACCGACTCCGGCGCCACCACCTCCAAGACCGGCGGAGTCTTCGCCGACGGCAGCCCCGTATCCACCAAACTGCGACAAAGCTCCACCAACTCCCAGGCCGGCACCGCCGCCGTCGTCGCCGGCTGGATCGAGGGCGCGGAGGGCTTCCTGAAGGACAACGGCCTCACCTGGGACCGCGTCGCCGCCGCCGGCCTCGCCCTGCCCGGCCCCTATCGCGCCTACGGCATCCTCGAAAAATCGGCCAACCTGCCCGACAGCTTCGCCGGCTGGAATTTTCACGCCGACTACGCCGCCGCCCTCGCCCGGGCCGCCGGCCGCCCCATCCCGCTCTACGCCGGCAACGACGGCGACTTCGGCGGCGTCGGCGAGGCCGCGCGCGTCCGCGGCGACTCCCGCGCCACCGTGCTCCTCCTCGCCCCAGGCTCCGGCCTCGGCACCGCCTACATCGACGCCAACGGCCTCCCGCTCACCGGCGATCACCTCGCCGGCATGGAGGCCGGCCACATGCCCGTGCCCCTCCACCTCCTCGGCGAAGGCCTCGATCGCGTCCCCCCCTTCACCTGCGGTTGCGGTCGCACCTGGGGCTGCGTCGAGGCCTACACCACCATCTCCGGCCTGCCCCAGTACCTCGCTCACTTCCTCCCCCGCTTCCCCGGGCACGAACTCGCTTCCTCGACCGACACGCCGAAACACCAGGCGCTCTCCCTCCGGGGCCGCGCCCAGAAAGGCGACGCCCTCGCGCTCACGATTTTCGACACCCAGGCCCGCGCCCTCGGCCTCCACGTGGCCAACCTCTGCATGGCCCTCGACCCCGGCATCGTCGTGATCGGCGGCGGCTTGATCGACCCCGAGTCGACCACCCCCGAGTTTCGCCAGCGCTACCTCGACGGCATCCGCCGCGCCGCCGAGCCCTACCTCTTCCCCGCCCAGCGCGCCCGCCTGAAGATCGTCCCCGCCACCCTCGGCGAGCTCTCGCAGTCGATCGGCGCCGCGCTCGTCGCGCTCTACTCCGCCCGCGCCGCCGGCTGAGCAGACGCTGCGCAGCACCGCTTCCCCGGTCCGCCCGCTACCCGCGGGCGAGACCCAGCTGCCCGGCGTGAAACTCCAGGGCCTCCTTCACGTGCAGATCCCAGTAGTCCCAATCATGCGCGCCGGGAAACTCCCGATACACGTGCGGGATCCGGGCCCGCTTTAGATCGCTCACGAACTCCCGGTTCGACTCGATCAGATAGTCCTCCGTGCCGCAGTCCAGCAGCAGGGCCGGCAGGCATCCGGCCCTTTTCGCCCGGCGCGCATGGACCAGCGGATCATGGGGTCCGCCCCGTACCGGCGCATCCCCAAAAATCCGCCGCATCTCGGCCCGCGTCGCCGCATCCCAGCCCAGACGCTCCGCCTCATGCTCCAGCGTCGCCCCCTCACGAAACCGACTCCACCCCATCGCCCCCGAGTGGCTGTTGATCGAGCGGTAGCGCTCCGCATGCGCCAGCCCCACGCGCAGGGCCCCGTAGCCGCCCATCGACAGCCCCCCGATCGCCCGGGCGGACCCCTCCGACTTGGCCTGGAAATGCCGCTCCACCACCGCGGGCAGCTCCTCCGCGATATGCCTCGCCCAGGCCGGTCCGTCCGCGTGGTCGGTGTAGAAGCCACGGTGCCCGTCCGGCATCACCACGATCAACGGATACTGCGCCGCATACACCTCCAGCCGACTGCGCCGCACCCAGCAGCTGTGATCGTCCGACCGCCCATGCAAAAGGTAGTAGACCGCGAAAGGCGGCTTCCCCACCTCCGGCAAGAGCAACGTCGTCGTCGTCTGCTTGCCCAGGATCCGGCTAAACCACTGGAGAGTCGTGAGGGCCATGTTTACCGGGGGCCGAGACTCATTCCGCGCGCAGCAGATAACCGCGCAGATACTCGCTCTCCGGCATCGTGACCAACACCGGATGGTCCGGCGGCTGATGACAAAACTCCACCACCTGCACACGACGGCGCGCGTCGGACGCCGCCTCCGCCAGCACCGTGCGCAGCTCCGCGTCCTGCATGTGGTGCGAGCAGGTATAGGTCGCCAGCAGCCCTCCGGGAGCGAGGGCCTTCAGCGCGCGGAGATTCAGCTCCTTGTAGCCGCGCAGCGCGCCCTCGAGCGCGCTCTTCGATTTCGCGAAGGGCGGAGGATCCAGCACGATCAGGTCCCAGCTCTCCTCCCGGCGCGCCCCGAAGTGATCAAACACGTTCACGCACTCGAACTCCGCCGCCACCCCGTTCCGCTCCGCATTCCTCCGCGCCTGCTCGATCGCGTCCGGAGCGCTGTCCAGCCCGCGCACCAGCGCCGCCCCGGCTCGCGCCGCGTGCAGCGCGAAGGACCCCTGGTTGCAAAACGCGTCCAACACCCGGCGCCCCCGGGCATGCCGCGCCACCGCCCCATGCTGCAAACGTTGATCAAGGTAGAATCCGGTCTTCTGCCCGTTCTGCAAATCCAGCCAGTAATCAAAGCCCTCGATCCGGTGCCAACGCGGCTCCCAGGCCCGACCGCTCCGGGTCGAGACCGACAGCGCCAGGCCCTCCAGACGACGGATCGTCGCGTCGTTGCGCAAAATGATCTCCTCCGCCCCGCTCAGCTTGGACAGCAGATCCACGATCAGCTGCGCGCGACGATCCAGCGCGAGAGTCTGGATCTGCACCACCAAGGTGTCCCCGAACTGGTCCACCACCAAACCCGGCAACTCGTCCGCTTCCGACCAGACCAGACGGCGGTTGGCGCCGAGATCCCTTCCCCCTCGCCGCTCGAGCGCGCGCTCGAGC
>JBILUB010000324.1:0-3568 GCA_044371245.1 Opitutaceae bacterium | reverse complement strand
CCTGGCGGTGGCGTGGTCACCCCTCCCACTCCGGTGAATCTCGCTCCCGTGGTCGAGTGGTCGGCCCCGGCGGCAGGCACGGTGGTGTCGCCCGGTCAGGCGGTGAATGTCGCGGCCGTCGCGACCGATGCGGACGGCACTGTGTCTCGCGTGCGACTTTTCGTTAATGGTGCGGTGACGCGCGAGTTTAGCGCCCCGCCCTTCGCGACGACCCTGACCGGCCTGGCGGCTGGCGCTCACGAGCTGCAGTTTGAGGCGGTGGACAATCTCGGGCTGGTCACGCGTGGCTCGCTGCGCACCTTGACGGTGGCCGCCCCCACGCCTCCGCCGCCGCCGCCGCCGGTGAATCCTCCCGCCGGCACGGATGTGCGCTCGGGATTGGTCTTGGAGATGATCCCGGCCAGTGCTCCGGTGACGTTCACCAAATCGACCGCGCCGCTGGCAGTGAACACGGCTGCGATCAACGGACTAAAAACCTTCAGTGCGGCGGTGTGGGTTTATCGCACCGAGGTGGGCGGCACCTATGATCGTATCTTCTCCAAGGCGCGTGGCACGGCCGAAGCCGCCCACGAGCTGATGGTCGGCTTCACCGCCGGTCAGAACCTTCGTCTGCGACTGAAGGTCGGGACGACCACGACCACCGTGGTGACCACGACTCCGCCGGTTCCCGTCGGGCGCTGGGCGCACGTGGCGACCACCTATGACGGCGCGCGACTGAAGCTGTATGTCGATGGCGCGGTGGTAATCGACCGCGAGTTGGCGGGGGCGGCGGTGTTTACTCCGGCAGTACCGATGGCTCTCGGCAACCAGCCTGCAGGAAGGGGAAGTCATCCGCTGCGCGGTCAGCTGAAAGCGTTCCGCTTCTATAATCGAGCGCTGACGGCCGCCGAGGTCGCGACGCTGGCCGAGCGCTGAGACAGTAAAGCCACAGGCAGCATCCTCGAAGCCCGGGTAACTGCTCCCTGTTCGTCGTTGGTCCCCGAAACTGCCCCTGTCAGAAGACAGGTTGGCGTTTCGGGGACCTTTTTTGTCTGCAGTCTGAATTCAGCCTAGTTCCGGCACTAGCCCCGGCGAAAGATCGCGCAAGATGTTGGACCAGATGCCGAGCGTAGCGACTCGAAGGCGCACCTGGAAGGTGCGTCGAGCGGTCGATGCGCTCGCGAGGTGGTCAACAGGTTGCGCGAGATGAGCTGCGGCTACTGCCGGTTCTAGGTTCAGGGTCCTTAACCAGCTGGTCCTTCAATCCGTCGATCTCCCTCCTCGGCGAATCACCGGGTCTTTGTTCTCCGATTTGACGGGGGCGGGAGGCGGGGTCGGGCGGGGGACGGGGCCGAGATGGAATGGCGCGTGATTCAGCGGGGTGGCGGCGTGGTGATGCGCAGGCGGAGGAATCGGCGCCGGGGAGCGGTGGCGTCGATGTTCTGGGCGAAGAGTAGGCGCCGGGTTTCGTCGGGCGTGAGCGTTTCCTGTAGGGTCACGGAGCCTACGGGCGTGAAGGGGCGGACGCCTTCGCTGGTGGCCACAGTCTGCCACGACACGAGGTTCGTGCTAGTCTGGATGGTGAGGTCGACGTCGAGTCGGTTGGCCGGGCGTTCGAGTCGGGCGGAGAAGCCGGAAGCGGGGTTAAACAGCAGGTCCTGGAAAACGGCGACGGCGACGGGACCGGGTGTGGTGTCGAAGGCGTAAAAGTAGAGATTGGGAAGGGTGGCGCCGGGCGGGATATGGGTGTCGGCCCCGATGCCGGAGCCGTCGAGGGGCAGTCCGTGTTTCTCGCGCCAGGCTTGTTTGGGGGTCGTCGGGACGGGCGTGCCGGGCGCGCGCAGTGCGTTGCAGAGGGGGAGGACTTTGCCGTTGGCGCTGGTGCGACTGGCGAGGGCACCGACGCTGAGGGTGTGGGTGGTGTCGCCCCGGGTTTCCTCCACGGCGATTTCATAGTTGGTGCCGTCGAAGGTGGAGGTGGCGAGGCCGGCGAGCGTCATGCTGGCGTGGGCAACGCGGAAGATGGGCGTGGTGGGCGCGGGTTGACCGGTGTCGAAGATGTGAGCGCCGAGGATCTCGGTGAAGCCGCCGTCGCGGGTGTCGACCTTGATGCCGGAGCGTTCGGTCTTGATGCCAAGCATCCAGACCTTCGCGCCGGCGTTGAGCACGTTGACGGGCGCGTCGCCTTCGAAGTTGAACTGGCGGAGCCAGGCGTTTTGGGAGGGGTTGAGGAAGCGCCAGCCGAGCATGGAGACGTCCTCGACGAAGAAATCGCCTCCGCCCGTGCTGAGGCCGCCGGAGGCGATGGAGTTGCTCAGCACCAGGGTGCGGGCGCTGTCGTGGATCAAGAAGGGTAGGCCGTTGAAGCGCTCGACGGCGACGACCGGGGCGGAGCCTGCCCGGAAAATCAGGTTCGCGCCGTTGGTGGCGCTCCAGCGGCCCTCGGTGCCGATGACGCGATGCACGGCGCCTCGCAGGATGACATCGGTGGCGATCTGGAAGGATCTGCCGGCGGGGAAATAGAGGGTGGTCGCGCCTGAATCGATCGCGGCCTGGATGGCGGGGCCGTCGTCGGAGCCGTCGCCGCGCGCGCCGAAGCTCTCGATGTTTACCCAGGCTGAAAGCGGATCGCGCGGCGGCTCGGGCGTCTCCTTGACCGGGAGGGAGAGGGAGGCCGCCGGGGTGTCGGGAAAGAGGCTGCGGGTGGGGCTGGTGGTGAACTCGGCGATGTTCGGGCCGGCGACGGTTTGGATGCCGCCCGGGGTGGCGCGTTCGTAGGCGCGCCGGTAGCCGCTCGTGCGCACGTCTCGCAGGAAGGCAAAGCCCTGGCCAATGATGGCGGGCACGGAGGAGGCGGCGCCGGTGCCGTTGAGGTCCGCGCCGACGAGGGTGAGCATGCCACCGCGAGCGATCCCGCCGAATCCTCCGGAACGGTCGCGTGCGTTTGGATCGCCGTGCCAGATGGCGGGCACGGTGTTTTGGCTGGTGAGGTTGCGGATGGTGAGGACCTGGCCGGTGGCGTCTATGCCGTGGAGATTTTGCCCGGAGAGGCGGATGTTTTCCATTACGATGCCGTTGATGCCGGCGTTCATGCTCACTCCCTTGGCGAAGCCCTCGACGACGAGGCCACGCACCAGGAGCGGGCCGTTCTCGTTGCCGCGAAGATCGAGGCCGACCACGCCCGCGCCGTCGCCGGAGCGGATGGTGACATCGCGCACCACGCCCTGGTTGCTGGAGGCGAAGTGGAGGCCGATGGCGCCGGGGTTGCCCGTGCCGGTGTGGATGGTGAGGTTGCGCACGGCGTTGCGGAAGCGCTGGGCGGGGGCGCTGGGGCCGGTGTAAACGACAGGCCGGGCGTTGGCGGGATCGCCGAAGGCGGCGGTTCGATCGGCGAGGCGAAGGACGGCGCCGGAGCGGGAGCGACCCTCGAGGATGGTGCGTTTGTAGTCGGACTGCCCGGGGATGCCGGCGGGCCAGCTTAGCGTATCCGAAATCTGATACACGCCGTCGCGCAGATAGATGATGCGGTTGCCGTTGGGGTAGGCGTCGAGGGCGGCCTGGATGGCGGCGGTGTCGTCCAAGCCGTCGT
>JBILUB010000323.1:0-3575 GCA_044371245.1 Opitutaceae bacterium | reverse complement strand
CTCTAGCGCGCCCTTCTTGATCTCATAAAAAAGACCGAGCACGAGCACGCCGAAGAAAAAGCCGATCGGAGCCAGGATCGCGATGTTGTTGGCCAGAAAATCGCGGTAGATAAACGCCCAAGGGATCAGAAAAACCACCTCGATATCGAACAGGATGAAGAGCATCGCGGTGACGTAGAACTTCACCGAAAACCGCGTGTGGACGATCCCCTCGGCCTTCACCCCGCACTCATACGCGGTGTCGGTGATCGCCGTTTTCTTGCGGGCGCGCTGGCCGAGCAGATGGCTCACGCCGACGATCAGACAGGCCAGACCTGCGGCCAGAAAGAGTTGGATCAATACGGGTGCGAAATCGGCGGCGGAATTCATGCGCGGCAAAAAAAGGATCGGGCCCCCAAGGGACAGGGCGAGCAGGCGCCCGGCAAGGTGTTTTTACCCCGGCGTGCCCAAAGTCCGGCCGCCACGGGTGCCCTTACGGCAAAGGCACCGCCTCGACCGGACTGGGCTCGCCGCGTTGACGGCGACCGATACCCAGCGTCTCGGCAAACTCCAAGGTGCGGATCTCCTCGGCCACCGGCTGAAAGCCGGCCTCGCGCCTCGCCCGGTTGATGCGCGCCAACATCAGCGAGTCCATCCAGACCGGATCGGTGCCCAGCCAAAGCCTCGGCTCCCGGCGCGTGTAGAGAGAGTTGAATGCCGGCCCGCCGACAAACTGCCACTGATCGAGGGTGGCCAAGGTAAAGGCCCACGTCTGCCGCAACTCCGGGATCGCCGCCATCTCGGCCACCGCGGCGGGAGCGCTCCGCTGACTCCGAAAAAAACGGGACGTGTTCGAAGCGTTCCAGAGCGTGGCATTGGCCAGGGCCCCGTTCACGCCCAAGGATTCATGGTCCGTGTAGACCGGCAGGTTGATCCAAAAGTCGGCGTCGAGAAAAAGCGGAGTCGCCAGGAAGCTCTTGCGGTCGGCGTCCCGATCGATCTTCGCCGCCGGATCGACCGCCGCGGGCGCGTCAAATTGGGCCAGAACCGCGCTGTCGTTCCGCTCGGAGAGAATCGGGTCGAAACGTGAAGGCAGCGGACTGTCGTAGAACCAGATCGGATCGTAGTAGCGCCCGGACTCGAGCACGTAGAAAGGGTGCCCCGCGAAGGGCGGTGTGAGCCGCGGATCGGTCGGCAGATAGCCGGTCAGGCGCAAGCGCAGCTGGTTGAGCCCGACCAGAAAAATATCCTCCCTCCGATAGCCCCGCCGCATCAAGGCCTCGATCACCGCCCGCACCAAAGGCTGCGGAGTCGCCAATCCCGGTCCCGATTCCGCATAGATTTTCAGGCCCACCCGACCCTTCTCACCGGGCGTGAGCTTTCTCCCGACCTGGTCCTCGAAGACCCGCAGCAAAGCCTCCACCCCACCCGCGTAACGATCCGGGCTCGCCATCGACGGATCCTGCTCCTCCGCGAGCGGCGGCAAGGCCACTTCCCATAAAGCGGGCGACATCACCCCGTCCGTGGCGCCAGCCTCGGCCGCGCCCAGGCCCGCGACTGCGCCGCACCAACAAAACATCCAGGAAAGAAGGAGACGAAAAGACATCGGGCGCTGTCCTTGACAGAGCAAACGACGGGCCGAAAGTGCAAATCCGCCCGCTCGATGCCGCGCCTCAAGGAAAGCTGCAAACAGGACCTGAAACTGCGCATCAACATCGTGGACGTGATTTCGCGCGTGGCCACCCCGCGCCGCGCCGGCGGCAATCGCTTCAAGGCCCTCTGCCCCTTTCACCAGGAGAAAACCCCCTCCTTCCACTTCGATTCCGCCAAGGGCTTCTACAAGTGTTTCGGCTGCGGCAAATCCGGCGACATCTTCACCTTCGTGCAGGAAACGGAGGGCCTCAACTTCACCGAAGCGGTCGAGGCCCTGGCGCAACGCTTCAACGTGGCGCTCGAGTACGAGGAAGGCGGGACCGGCCCCTCGCGGGAAGACCGCTCCCTGCGCCAGGAACTGTTCGATCTGCACGAGTGCGCCGCCGAGCACCTCCACCAAGCGTACAAGGCCGGCACCGAGCACGGAGCCTGGATGCGCGAGTACTGGACGCGGCGACGACGCTTCACCCCCGAGCTCGCCGAAGAGTTTAAGATCGGCCTCGCCGACCCCGCCGGCTCCGGCCTGGCCGCCGCCCTGTTGCGGAAAAAGTTCTCCGAAGCCGCGCTCCGCCAGTGCGGCCTGTTTTTCATCTACGAAGACCAGCTCCTCACGCTCGGTGCGCTCCGCCCCCGCTTCCGCGGTCGCCTGATGATCCCCATCCGCGACCACCAAGGCCGCGTGGTCGCCTTTACCGCCCGCCAGACCGAGCTCACCCCGCCGGACGACCCCGCGCACGAGGCCAAGTACGTCAACTCGCCCGAGACCCCGATTTTTTCAAAGAGCAACCTGCTGTTCAACCTCGACCGCGCCCGGGCCCATGTCGGCGACGGCAAACCCTTCGTCCTGGTCGAGGGCCAGCTCGACGCCCTCCGCTGCTGGTCCGTCGGTTTGAAGACCGCGATCGCGCCCCAGGGCACCTCGATCACCGACGGTCAACTCGTCCTGATGCGTCGCTACCATGCGGAGCTCGAGTGCTTCTTCGACAGCGACAGCGCCGGCCAAAAAGCCGCCCTGCGTCTGCTCCCGCTCGCGCTGAAAGCGGGCATCGAGGTGCGCTTCCTCACCCTCGCCGGCGCCGCCAAGGTCGACCCCGACCTGCTCTTCCTCGAGCAAGGCCTCGGCGCTTACGACGAGGTCCGCCGCGGCGCCTTCGGCGGCATGCAGTTCCTCCGCCGCTACGTTTTGCCCGATCCCCGCTCCGCCACCGCCGAGCGCACCCAAGCCGCCGTACGCGAAATCTACTCGGTCATCGCCTCGGCCGAGTCGGAACTGCTCCGCCGACGCCTGCTCGGGGAAATCGCCCCCGCACTCGGCGCCCTGCAGGTTACCCCGGATGTCTTTGAACGCGATTTCGCCCAGTTCATCGCCCGCGGCGGTCGCCCCGCCGCCGCCCCGGCACCGGCTACCCTTCCGACCGGCGAGCCCACCCACTCCCAGGACAATCCGGGAACGCACCCGGTCGACGACCCCTCCGCACCCGAACACGACCTCCTGCTCCTCCTCCTCCACTTCGAAAGCACCCTCGGCCGCGCCCTCGCCGCCGCCTGCCCCCATGGGTGGATCGACGACCGGCTCCTCGCCGGCCGCGTGCTCAACCGCTTCCTCGCCGAGCTTCTCCACGGCGACTGGCCCGGCCGCGACCAGATTGACAGCCTGCTCGAGACCCCCGCCGAACGCGCCCTCGTCGCCTCCCTGCTTTTTGAAACACCCCAAATCGACGACCCGGTGAAAGTCGCCCTCGAAGGCCTGAAACGCCTCCGCGAACGCGCCCTCTCCCCTCGTCTCCGTCAAATCGACCTCGGCCTCGCCACCGCCGGCGCCGACAACGCCGTTGACGCCATCGCCTTGCTAAAAGAACGCTCGGAACTCCAACGCCTCCTGCGCTCGCCCCTTGCGCTTCCCGCCGTCGCCTGATACGCTTCGCGTTTTTCGTCTCTCCGCG
>JBILUB010000033.1:0-12999 GCA_044371245.1 Opitutaceae bacterium | reverse complement strand
GAGGAAAAGATCGACGAGAGCGTGGTCGAGGCCGCGCTCAAACGCGCCGAGGAAGAGCTGCGTAACGCGCCCAAGGACATCGACGCCTCCGAGCTCGAGCGCCTCCAGGGCGCGATCCGCTTCGCCGGCGTGCAGCTCGCGGTCAAACGCCGCGTCCGCTGACGCTTCCCCGACTGTCTGTTTCGGATTTTTCGCCCACGGACCGTCCTTGGCCGAGGCCTCCCTCCGGGGAGGCCTTTTTCGTGGCCCGGCCGCGGCATCTCCCCACGCTGGCTCTCTTCTCCCATGTGGAAACGCAAAGCCCCGAAAACGGCCTCCGGCGCGAACCCCGCCGCGCCGCCGCCCTCGGGTGCGGCCCGGAGCTTCGGCGACTGGCTCCGCCTCCTGCGCGTGCTCGGCCTGGCCGCGCTGCCCTCGGCCGTGGCCGCGGCGGACACCGTGGTCCTGCTCCACGGTCTCGGACGCGGTCCGGCCTCGCTCACGCTCCTGGCCGGGGATTTACGCGAGGCCGGCTACACCGTCCAAAACCTCTCCTATCCCTCGCAACGACTCTCCATCGCGGAGCTCTCCGAGCGCACGCTCGGGCCGGTGCTCGGCCCTGTCGGCCGGGCCGGGCGGGCCGCCGCCGAGGGCGGCCGGGTGCATCTCGTCACCCATTCGCTCGGCGGCATCCTCGTGCGGCGCTGGCTGCGTGACCATGGCGCGCCGCCCGATCTCGGGCGCATCGTCATGCTCGCCCCGCCAAGCAGCGGTAGCGAAATAGTGGATACACTGGCCGGCTGGCGCGTGTACCGCCGGATCAACGGTCCGGCCGGGATCGAGCTCGGCACCGCGCCCGATCAGGCCCCCGCCGGCCTCGGGCCGCTCCCGCCCGGCGTCGAGGCCGGGGTGATCGCCGGGGATTTTTCGTGGAATCCCATCTTCTCGGCGCTCCTGCCGGGAGAAGACGACGGGAAGGTCTCGGTCCGGCGCACGCACGTGGACGGCGAGGCCGCCCACCTCACGTTGCCCTACTCGCACACGTGGTTGATGAATCGCACGGAGACCCGCCGGCAGGTGCTCGAGTTTCTGCGGCGGGGGCGCTTCGCGCCCATGAAAAAACCGCGGTCCCGACGGGCGGGAGACGCGGTGTGGCGAGCGGAGGCTCCGAGGTCGGAGCCCGAGCGGCTCGATCAATAGTCGTTCGCGCTGAAGAGGCCCCAGAGCACTTGCACCTGGGTGCCGGAGACCTTGCCCGAGTTGCCGGCCAGCTCGTTGGTATTGAGCGGCAGGGAGGTGTGGGCGGCGGGCTGGTAGTCGCCCTTGTCGATCTTTACCAGGCCGCCGAGCACATTGGTGCGGGTGCCGGTGCGGGTCTTTTGGTGGGCGCAGCCGCTGAGCACAGCGACGGCGGAGATCAGGGCGAGGGGCAGGAGAACCTTCTTGTTCATAGGGGAGATGGTTGGAAATGGGCCGGGAGCGATCCTTTGGCAAGCCTCGCCTCCTTTTCGCTCGGCTCTCGGCGGGCACTCAGGCGCCGCCGGCGCCGGGAGCCGCCACGGGGGCAAAGTCGGAGGCGCCGCGCAAGAGATCCGCCTGCCAGGGCAAGAGCACCTCATCGAGCCGTCCGGGCTCGCGGCAGAGCGTCACCAGCGTGCTGCGTGGCGCGATGAGGGTGGGGTCGAGATTGATCCTCCCGGCGACCTGATCGCGGTGAGCCTTGATCCGGTCCTGTCGCTCGATCTCGGCCTGGGATAGATGGATGCGCTCCGTCCGGGTCCGCCGGGGGAGGGAGGAGGGGTCGCGGGTGTAGCCCTCGCGCAGTGCGGTGGCCAGCGAGGGCGCCAGGCGTGGCTGGCGTTTGCCGAGATTGGTCGTGGCGAGGATGCTCTCGGGCGCGTCGCCGCTCTCGGCCGCCTGGGCCATGGCAAACAAGAGGTCGTTGTTGCAGACCTTGAATGGCGGGGTGTCCAGCTCTTCGGCCCATTTCTCCCGCCAGTGCCAGACGGCGTGCAACACCGCCAGGCCGCGGCCGCGCAGTCGGTCGCAGGGGCCGACTCGCCAGGCGTTTTCCTCTTCGCGGGGAAAGCCCGTCAAGCCGCTCTCGATTTGGCGGCGACACTGCTGGTCGAGCCAGTCGAGGCGATCGAGCGCGGCCAGCTCGCGGGTGAGCAGGTCTCGCAGCGCGGGCAGGTGCCAAACATCGAGCGCGGCGTAGTCGAGCAGCTTCGGGGTGAGGGGACGTTTGGACCAGTTGGCCTTTTGTCCGGATTTGTCCAACTGGAGCCCGAAGTGCTGCTCGAGCAGGGCGCCGAGGCCCACGCGGGGCCGGTTCAGCAACTGCGCGGCGAGCATCGTGTCGAAGAGGCTGCGCGGGCGGAAGCGGCAGAGATCGTGCAGCAGGCGGATGTCGAAATCGCTCCCGTGCATGATGAGATGCTTGGTCGCGAGGCGTTCCCAGAGCGGCTCGAGCGGCAGGGGGGTCATGAGGTCCACGAGGTAGACCTCCCCGTCGACCAGAAACTGCAGCAGGCAGACCCGGGTGTGGTAGTGGTACATGTTGTCCGCCTCCGTATCCATCGCGAGCTCGTCGACCCGGTCGAGAGCGGCGTAGAGAGGGGCGAGGCCGGCGGGGGTGTCGATGAGCACGAAGTGGGGTGGACGTTCGCCCGAGGTGGCGCTGGCCGTGCGCGCGGGCGCCGGGGCGGGCGGGGCCATGCGGGCGCGCGGGGGGAGCGGGTCGGCCGAGCGGGGCGCTGGACCGGAGCGGGCGGAGCGAGTGGGTGCGGAGGGAGCCGCGTCGCCCAGTGGCAGCTCGGGCTGCTCGGGCCGCGGGCCGCGTCGGGAGCGGGAGCGAGAGCGTGGGCGCGGGGAGTCGGCGTGGCCGACGGGGGAAGGAGACGCGGAGGGGGCCGCCGGGTGTTTGGAGGCGGAGCCGGACCGGGTGAAGAGGGAGAGCAGGCGCTTGAGCATCAGACGGGCCCGCGGCGGCGTGGGCGCGTGAGGCGCGCGTGCGACCGGGAGTCCTTGGTCGAGAAAGAAACGCGCGTACGGCGCCGGGGAAAGCGGAAAAGCCGCGTCGCCTGGGTGGCGCTCGGAGGCTCTCAGGTGCCGGGGTCGAGACCGAGCGCGGCGAGCACCTCGGCCCAAGAGAAGGCGGCGACGGCTTTGTCGGCGTCGACGGCGTAGAAGGCGCCGAGGGGCATGCGCGGCAGGGGGCGGGCGTCGAGCCAGACTCCGTCGGTGTTGAGGGTGTGTTCGCCGCGGAAGCTGCCGAGGTGAGCGAGGGTTTCGCGGTCGAAGACGTGGAAAAGGTTCTCGGTTTTGCCTTGGTCGGTGCAGATCCAGAGGCCGGATTTCTCGCCGGTCGGGAAGAGGGCGATGCCCTCGGCTTGGTACTTGAACACGCTCTTGCCGAAGCTCCGGCCGGTGAAACGGCCGGCGAGATCATAAACCTTGATGTCGAGGCCGCGCACGGCGTCTTCCGCCTCGTCGGCTACGAGAAGGCGGTCGTGGGCGGGGTCGCCGTGGATGGACTCGACGATGTGGAGCACACCGGGGCCGCTGGTGTCTCCGAAGGTCGCGACGAGCTCGCCTTCGGCGAGGGGGCCTCGGGCCTCGACTTGGTAGACGCGCACGCGTTGGCCGAGCTCGGCCGCGGGCGGCACCTCGCCGGCGGGGGTTTCGTAGCTGTCGGTCACATAGATGCGGTAGTCGCCCGGGCCCTGGCGGTGGACCCAGAGGCCGTAGGGTTTGCGGAGTTCGGTCTCGCCGAAGGTGGCGAGGCCTTGGAGATCGGGAAGGGAGAGGATTTGCACGCGGCGGTTGTCTCGTTCGACGACGAAGAGGTAGTCGTCGACCACGGCGATGCCGTTCGGGCGGTCAAACTGGCCGAGCTCGATGCCGCGGCCTCCGACGCGGCGGAGGAAGCGGCCGTGGAGGGCATCATAGACGTTGATGGAGTGGCCTTCCTTGCTGGTGGCGAGGAGCCAGCGGCGATCGCCGGGACCGTGCCAGACCGCGGGCGAATCGATGTTTTCGCGGGGTTGCTCGGTGGTGAAGAACCACTCGGGCACGGTGATCGGCGTCGGCTGGACGGCGAGGGCGACGGGCGAGGGCGCGAGGAGGGCGAGGAGCGGCAGGAGGCGGCGGGCGGTACGCATGACGAGGGATAAAAGAAATCCGTGGCGGCGGATGATGGGGGGAAGCAGGGGGTGCGCGGGGAGGGCGCGCCCCCTGCGAGGGAGAGGCATCCAGGAACGTGTGGCGGCGGCGCTTGGTTCAGAGTTTCCAGCGGAGGCCCAGGTTCCCGCTCCAGCCGTATTCCTCGAACTGGACGAAGCGCTTGCCGGCGCCGTTGGCGGACGAGGGATCGTTTTTCTGGAAGGCGCGGAAGGGCTCGTCGGTGATGTTGAGCACGTCCACGAAGACTTCGAGTTGCCGGGTGAGTTCGTAGCGCACGGTGAGGTCGAGCTGGGAGAAGTCGTCCACGTAGATATCCTCGTCGGCGGCGCCGCGGAGGGGCTCGTCTTCGCGGAGGCGTTCGCCGCGGAAGTTCATGGCGAGGCGGGCGAAGAACTTCTTGGTCTCGTAGGTGAGGCCGAGGTTGCCGACGTAGTCGGACTGGCCGATAAAATCCAACGTTTCGCCGGGGCGGAAGCCATAGCGGGCTTCGGCGTCGAGAAGGGTGATGTTGGCGAGCACGCCGAAGCCGGAGAGCGGGCCGGGGAGAAAACCGAGGCGCTGCTGGTAGGCGAGTTCGAGGCCTTTGATCGTGCCCTTGGAGTCGGAGGCGAAGGTGTTGAGGTCGTAGAAGGGGGTGATCGGATTTCCAGTGGCGAAACCATCAACGATGGTGGTTTCGTAGCTGAAGTTTTCGACGTCCTTTTGGAAGACGGAGGCGGAGATCAGGCCGAGCGAAGGCAGGTAATACTCGACGGAGGCGTCCCAATTTTCCGAGGTGAGCTCGTCAAGGAAGGGGTTGCCCTGGGTGACTTCACCGTCGTCGTTGTTGATGGTGCGGCTGAAGGCGGTTTCGGAGAAGCCGGGGCGGGCGAGGGAGTTGGACCAGGAGGCGCGAAAGACGAGTTTGTCGGTGGCGTCGTAGCGGAGGTAGACGCCGGGGAGGACGTTGGTGTAATCGCGAGAGGCGGAGCCGGGCACGGAGGTGCCGGCTTCGGCGTCAACGTTGTTGCCGGTGGTCTCGAAGTCGGTGAATTCAAAGCGTGAGCCGGCGACGATGTTGAGTTTGCCGAGGGTGATGCCGCCCATGAGGTAGGTCGCAAGGACGTCCTCGTCGGATTCCCAGTCGGCGGCCTCGCTGTCCACGAAGAGGCGGTCGGCGGAATCGAGCGGCAGGTAGCGGTTGAAGCCGTTCCGGATCACGCCCGGGTTCGGCCGCGCGACGCTGAGGAAGGGGTAGTCGCCAGGGCCGATGTTTTGTCCGGCGAGATTGGTGAAGCCGGCGGGGTTGCCGCCGATTTCGTAGGCCTCGGACTCGAGGGTCTTCTCTTTCGCGCGGTGGGCGAGGCCGGTCTTCAGGTAGGCGGGAGAGGCGAGTTCGAGGTTGTATTTCGCGTTGAGGCGGAAGTCGTAGGAGCTCTCCTCGCCTTCCTCGTTGGCGAGGTCGATACGCTGGAAGCCGTAGGCGGAGGCGTCGGTGATGCCGGGGCCGGCGCTTTGGGTGATGCCGGGGGCGGCGTAGAGGCCGCCGCCGCCGGTGTAGGTCAGGGTCTGGTCCACGTTGGCCGGGCGGTAGCGGGCGGTGATCTCATCGGGCCGTTTCTCGCGGCCGGCGGTGTAGCCGAGGGACGAGTCGAGTTCGAGTTTGCCCACGCGGGTGTCGCCGCCGGTGAGCAGGGAGAAAACTTCCTGATCTTTCTCGCGGATGCGGAGGCGGCGGGCGGAGAGGCGGCCTCCGGTCACGGTGAAGCCGTTTTCGTCGAGCGAGTCGATGTCGCCGTCGGCGAAGATGAGCCGGGTGAGGTGGCGGTTTTCGGTGTCGACGAAGCTGTTGAAACTGGCGCGGACGAAGGCGGTGGAGTTTTCGGAGATTTTGGTCTCGAAGCCGGCGGCCAGGCTCTGACGTTCGCGCTCGATCTGATAGTCGCGGAAATCGAGTTCCTCGATGAAGTAGTATTCGTCCCCGGCGTTGTTCGGGTCCTCGGTGAGCACCGAGCTGCCGCCGGTCTCGAAGTTGTAAGAGGCGAATTCGCGCTTCTCGAAGGAGGGGCTGATGATGACGCCGTATTTGCCGTCATCGCCAAAGCGGGTGGAGTAGTAACCGTTCAGCTTGTAGCCGAAGTGTTCGGTGATGTCGGAGTATTTGGTCTGGGCGGTGACGCTGGCGGAGGTGCCGTCGAAGTCGAAGGGGCTCTTGGACTTGATGTTCACGATGCCGGCGAGACCTTCGCCGTCCATGTCGGGGGTCGGCACCTTCGTCACCTCGATGGCGGAGAGGGCGTCGTTGGGCACGACGTCGAGGGCGGTGGCGCGCTCGCCGAGGTCGGCGCCGGCGAAGCTGGAGCCGTCGAGCTGGACGTTGGTGTAGGTGTAGTTGAGCCCGCGTACGACGACGTAGCGGCCTTCGCCCTGATCGCGGTAGAGGGCGACACCGGGCAGGCGTTGCAAGGATTCGGCGGCGTTTTGGTCGGCGAAGTTTCCGATCTCGTCGGAGGCGGTGATTGTGGTGAGCGTGGTGGCGGCGCGTTGTTCGTTGATGGCGCGGGCCGTGCCGACGGCGCTGCCCTCGATGACAAGGGCGTCGAGCAGCACGATTTCGGCGCCAAACGCGATGTCGGCGCGGACGGTCTCGCCGGCGGCGACTTGGATAGGCTGGCGCACCGCGGGGTAGCCCACATAGCTCAGCACCAGAGTCCTGGGGCCGGCCGGGACGTTGGTGAGGACGAACCCGCCGTTGCTGGCGGTGAACGTCTCGATGGAGGTGCCCTCGATGCTCACGCGCGCGCCGCCGAGGGCGAGCTGGGTGGCGTCGTCGGTGATACGACCGGTGACGATGCCGGAGCCGGCGACGGCCTGGGCGTGTAGGGATGCCGTGGGGGCGGCGAACAAGACCGCGCCGAGGCAAAGGGCGGGCGCTGGGAGGGTGGGTCGAAGCATGACGGGAGGGTGGTTTGGGCGGGCGGTTCTGGTTGTGAGATCCCCGGATTGGTGGCACCGGGATGGCACCGGAGGTGGTGAAGGTGGATTTCCATGCGAAGTCGTCCGTCCTGACGTCAATGCGGGGTCGCCCTGGTCACCCAATGTTTACCCACCTGTCGCGCGACCGTGACTTTGCGCGGGAAATCCCCTCGCCTGAAGCGTTCGCGCGCCCGTGCCCGATTTTTTTCCTAGCCGTAACCTCCGTGCTGCCCTCCGGCTTGTTTGGGCGCGGCGCGTTGGGCAGCTTCTGTCCCGTGACATCACCCAAGCTCTGCTCCTCCCCGCTCGCCACGCGGCGCGCTTTTCTAAAAGTCGGCGCCACCACCGCCGGGTTCCTCGGTTTGCGGGCTCTGTTGCAAAATCCACTCGCGGCCTCGCTCGCGGAGTCCGCGGGCGGGCCCGGGGCAGCGGCCCGCGGCTTCGGGCCGCTGCTGCCCGACCCGGCCGGACTCTTCGACCTGCCGGCCGGCTTCTCCTACGTGCAGTTTTCGCGGCATGGCGAAGAGATGGACGACGGTCTGCTCGTGCCCGGCATGCACGATGGCATGGCGGCCTTTCCCGGTCCCGATGGCCGCGTGCTGCTCGTCCGCAATCACGAGAACGAAAGCGCGTGGACTGACTTTTCGCCGTTTGGACGAGATCGCGCCCGGCTCGGTCGGGTCGACCCCGCGAAGCTCTACGACCGGGGCCGGGGCGAGTGGCCGAATCTCGGCGGCACCACCACCCTGGTTTATGACCCCGCCACCCGTCGCATGGAGCGGCATTTTCTGAGTCTGGCCGGCACGGTGCGAAACTGCGCCGGCGGGCCCACGCCCTGGGGGACCTGGATCACTTGCGAGGAGGTCAACGACCTGCCCGAGCCGTACGCCGAGCAGCCGCACGGCTTTAACTTCGAGGTCCGACCCTCGGCCGTTCCGGGGCTGGTCACCCCCGTCCCGCTCAAGGCGATGGGGCGTTTCCGCCACGAGGCGATTTGCGTGCATCCGGCCAGCGGCGCGGTTTACCAGACCGAGGATATCGGGGATGGCCTGCTCTACCGCTTTCTCCCCGCCGTGCCGGGTGATCTCGCCGCGGGCGGTCGCCTCCAGGCTCTCGTGCTGCGGGACCAGCATGGTGCCGCCACCCGCAACTGGGACGCGCCGCTGCTGCCCGTGGGCCGCGCCCTGGCCGTCCGCTGGATCGACCTGGACGAGGTCGAGAGTCCGCTGGGCGACCTGCGCCTGCGCGGGTTTGCCTCCGGCGCCGCCCTCTTCGCCCGGGGCGAGGGAGCCTGGTGGGGAGAGGACGCCGCGTGGTTCGCCATGACCAACGGCGGGCCCTCCCGCCTGGGGCAGATCTTTCGGTATCGGCCGAGTGAATACGAGGGAACGGCCCGCGAGGAGGACGCACCGGCGACGATCGAGCTCTTCGTGGAGCCGAACGACTCGGAGTTGGTGAGCAACGCCGACAATCTCTGCGTCGCCCCGTGGGGCGACCTCGTGCTTTGCGAGGACACGAAGGGCGTGTGCCGCCTGGTCGGCGTGACCCCGCGGGGCGATTTTTATGTGCTCGGACGCAACGCGCGTCCGGGCCGCGAACTCGCCGGAGCCTGCTTTTCCCCCGATGGCTCGACGCTTTTTGTGAACGTGCAGAATCCGGGCTACACGCTCGCCATCCACGGCCCTTGGCGCCGGGCCTGAGGCGGCGCGTTCCCACCCGGCGAAGATTGCGTCCGGGGTCGGGGCTGCAAGGGTGGCGGCCTCGCTTATGAAGGTCGTGGTCCTCTGTTCCGGCGGCATGGATTCCGTGACCGCGCTGCACCTCGCGGCGCGGGAGCACACGGTCGTGGCCGCGATCTCCTTCGATTACGGGGCGAAACACGGGGCGCGGGAGCTTCCGCTCGCGGCGGCCCAGGCCGCGCTGCTCGGCATCCGCCACGAAATCGTGCGCCTGGACTTCGCGGAGCGTCTGTTCACCTCGGCCCTGCTCCGCTCCGGCGGCGAGATCCCCGAGGGCCACTACGAGGCGGAAACCATGCGGCAGACCGTCGTGCCCTTCCGCAACGCGGTCTTCCTCAGCATCGCCTGCGGCTTTGCCGAGAGCGTGGGGGCGGAGGGGTTGTTGATCGCGGCCCACGGCGGAGATCACGCGATCTATCCGGATTGCCGCGAGGACTTCATGGCCGCGCTGGGCGAGGCGATGCGGCTCGGCACCTACGCCGGCATCCGCTTGCTGCGTCCCTTCATCGCCCGGGACAAAGCGGCGATCGCGACCGAGGGCGCCGCGCTGGGGGTGGACTTTGCCCTCACCTGGTCGTGCTACAAAGGCGGCGCGCTGCACTGCGGACGTTGCGGGACCTGCGTCGAACGGAAGGAAGCCTTCGTTCGCGCTGGTCTGCCCGACCCCACCCGCTACGAGGACCTCGCCCCTTTGCCGCCGGCCCCGCCGCGCTGAGCGCCATGCTAACTCGTGGTACTCGCGCCCCCGTCCCCCCGCCCGCCGCATGAAACGCCGGCGAAGGTTTTTCCTGCGCGAGGAGACTCGTGAGCGCCTGCGCCTCGCGCGGCTCCGGCTGCGCGAGATCGTCCCGCCGAAAAAACTCTCGGAGGAGATCGCGATCCTGCGCGATCGATTCGCGGCCGGCCCGCTGACGCTCGGGGATGTGGTGGGCAGCCTCCAGGGTCGCGCGTGGACGCTCGTGCTCATCCTGCTCGCGTTGCCCTTCGTCACGCCGATCCCCTTGCCGCTGCTCTCCACGCCTTTCGGGGTGGCGATCGCGCTCATCTCGCTGCGCCTCGCCCTCGGCCAGCGGCCCTGGTTGCCGGGGCGCTTGCTGGGCAAGCCGCTCCCGGCGGGCTTTTTCGACAAGGTGCTGCGGATCTCGGCCCGGGTGCTGCGCCTGTTGGAGAAACTGCTGCGTCCGCGGCTGGCCTGGATCGCGGCGGCGCCGGCCTTGGTGCGGGTGCACGCCCTCGCGATGTTTCTCGCCGCGTGCGTGCTCCTGCTGCCTTTGCCGGTGCCCTTCACCAACGCGTTTCCCGCCTGGTTGATCCTGCTGATCGCGGGCGGATTAATGGAGCGGGATGGCGGGGCGATCCTCGTCGGCTACGCGGCGGGCGCCGGCGGGGTGGCTTACTTTTATTTTCTCGGGGACGCGGCGGTGCGTCTGCTCGACGCCTTTCGAGGCTGGCTGGCCGGCTAGGTCTGGATGCTCAAGCGGGCGGCACCGGCACCTCGGGGGATGCGGCGGCCTTGGGGAAAACGAGGGAGGCGACGACCGAGGCGGTGAGCACGCCGCCGATGATGCCGAGCGACCACAGGATCGGGAATTTCCCGTCCGGAAAGATCGAGTTGAGCCAGACCATTTTTAGCCCGACGAAGGTCAGGATGATGCCGAGGCCAAACTTGAGCAGGTGAAACTTGTGCATCACGCCGATGAGGAGAAAGAAAAGCGCGCGCAGACCGAGGATCGCAAAAATGTTGGAGGTGAAAACGATCAGCGGCTCCTTGGTGATCGCGAAAATCGCGGGCACCGAATCGACGGCGAAGACGATGTCCGTGACCTCGATGAAGACCAGGCAGACCAGGAGGGGAGTGCCGTGCAACACCCCCGCTTGACGCACGAAGAAACGCTGCCCTTGCAGGGACTCGGTGATCGGCAGGAAGCGACGCAGGGTGCGCACAAACGGGTTTTTCTCCGGCTCGATCTGCTTGTCGTCGGCGAAGAAGATTTTGATCCCGGTGAAAATCAAAAAGGCGCCAAAGAGGTAGAGCACCCAGTGGTACTGCATCAACGCGGCGCCCGCGGTGATAAAGGCCACCCGGCAGACCAGCGCCCCGAGGATCCCGAAAAACAACACGCGGTGCTGGTAGGCCCGGGGGATGCCGAAGTAGCCGAAGACGACGACAAACACGAAGATGTTGTCCACCGAGAGGGATTTCTCGACCACGAAGCCGGTCAGGAACTCGAGTGCCGAGCGATTGGCGAGACTCGCGGCCTCGCTGGCGATCGCGGCCGGCTCCGTCACCCCTTCCTCCGCCAAGGCGGCGAGCAGTGGCGGATATTGGGGGAACTTCCACTGCGCGTAGTGCCAGAAGCCGAAGCAGAAAATCAGCGCGAGCGTGATCCAAACCGCGCTCCATGCCGCCGCCTCCTTGATCGTGACTTCATGCGCCTGGCGGTGGAAGACGCCGAGATCGAGCGCGAGCATGCCCAGCACGAAGAGGGTGAACAGGCCGTAGAACCACCAGTAGTCGCCGATGGGGAAGAGGTAGAGGTCGCTCATGGACGGCGGCTATCCGCGACGCTGCGCGGGGCGGGGGCGAGTGAAAAAACTCCGCGTTTACTCCAGCACGAGGGCGACCGCCGCCAGCATGAGGCCGGCGCCGAGCAGGCGCCGGCGGAGAAGCGACGCGGGCAGCGCACGCTCCTCCGCACTGCCCAGCCAGGCTCCGAGCAGGCCGACCGCGAGCACGCTCCACAGTCCGCGGGTGCCGTAGAGGACGTTTGCGGCCGTCGCCCGACCATGGGTGCCGAGGGTGTAGGCCATGCCCGCGGCCTGGGCGGCGAGCAGCAGGGCGCCCGGTGCGAGCCAGCGCCACGTCTCCCTCGGCAGGCGGCTTAGCGGAGCATCGAAGAAGGGCGGCAGCCCGAGGGAAAATATCGCCACCCACGCGAACATCGCCGGGAGGAAGCGCCCCACTCCCCAAATCGGGGCGAAGCGCTGCACCAGCACGTCCGCCACCGCGAAGCAGGCCGCGGCCAGGGCCGCAAACGCCACGGTGGCCCCGGTTTTCGCCCGGTCTCGAGCGCCTGCGCCGCCGCCCGGGGTCCACTGGAGTAGCGCCACTCCCGCGGTGCCGAGGGCTGCCGCCCACCACCACGCCGCCCGCACCGGCTCGGCCACGAGCAGCGCACTCGCCGCCGCCACGAAGAGGATCTTCAGCCCGAGCACGGGTGTGGCGAGCGACACGTGGCCGGCCAGCGCGAGAAAGGTGAAAATCTGGCCCGCGAAAAAAAGCGCCGCCGCCGCGCCCGCCTGCCAGACGGTGGTCCAGGTCATGTCCCGACCGCCGAGCAGCCAAAATGGAGCGAAGGCGACCGCCATCACGTTGTTGGCGACGAAAGTCGTGCGCCAGAGGCCGGCACCGAGTGTCGCCGCGCGCTTCAGCAACAGCACCGCCAGCACGTAGCCCACCGCGCTGGTGGCGGGCAGCAGAAAGGCGGCGGCCGGCACTTCGTTTTCCGCGGTCATCGCGCCCGGGGCCCCGGGCCGAGCGAGCGGCGGAGCGGGAGGGCGCCGCCCGCGCGGGAACGGGCTGTGATCGAGGCTCGCGACATGGCGGCGACGATGCTTCCGGCTCCCCGGGGCGCAAGCGCCGGGGCCCTTGCGCCGGCGGTGGACGCGGCTTCGCTACGCCATGGTAACTGGATTGTTTGCCGGCGCCCCACCCACTCGCGAGGCGGCGTGGCGGCGTCTCGAGGACTTTCTCCCCCGCGCGGCGGGGTACGCCGAGCGGCGGGGCTACGTCGAGCCCCCGGACCATGCCAATATATCGGGCCTTTCTCCCTGGGTGACGAGGCGGCTGCTGCGCGAGGAGGAGATCGTGGCGGCGACGCTGGCCCGGTGGGGCGCGGCCCCGGCGGAGAAGTTTTTGCAGGAAACGTGTTGGCGGACCTACTGGAAGGGCTGGCTGGAGCACAGTCCGGCGACCTGGGACCTCTGGTGGGCCGCGGTGCCCCGCATCCGGGAAGCGCTGCACGGGCAACAAAGCGCGGACTACGGCGCGGCGATCCGCGGCGAGACGGATATCGAGTGTTTCAACATCTGGGTGCGCGACTTGCTCGCTACCGGGTGGCTGCACAACCACGCGCGGATG
>JBILUB010000120.1:0-7088 GCA_044371245.1 Opitutaceae bacterium | reverse complement strand
CGCTCGACGACGCGTTTGGTGATCTCGACGTTTTTCTCGAAGGGGTCGTGGGAGGCGTCGATCATCACGGAGCTGAAGAAGCCCGAGTCGATGCAGTCGTAGCAGGTCTGCTCGTCGCCGTGGTCGAGGTGGACGGCGAAGATGGCCTCGGGGAAGATGTCGCCGGCGGCGCGGATGATGGCCTCGAGCATGCGTTTGTCGGTGTAGCTGCGCGCGCCCTTCGAGATCTGGATGATGAAGGGGGCCTGGGAGTCGATGGCGCCGCGGAAGAGGCCCATCGCCTGCTCGGCGTTGTTGATGTTGTAGGCGCCGACGGCGTATTTGCCGTAGGCGTGTTTGAAGAGCTGCGCGGTGGTGACGATCATGGTGGAAAAGGGGAGGGCGTGAGGTGGACACTCTCGGCCCGAGGGGCAAGGTAGGTAGCGCGAAAAGTCACCGGCAAGGGCAATCTCTGCGCGGGCTTTGCCGGAGTGGGCGCGGGGATTGGTCCGGAGCGGGGGACAAAGGCGGTGATGGGTCGCGCCCGGCCTTCCCAAACGGGGCGGGCTCGTGCGAGTGTGCCCGCCCACTCCTCCATGTCCTCCGTGCCCACCTCCTCCCCGGCGCCCCTGCGCTTCGCGATCATCGGTCTGGGTGGCTACGCGGGGGCGCATCACGAGGCGCTGCTACGGCTGGAGGCGGAGGGCGAGGTCCGTTTGGTGGCGACCTGCGACCCCCAAGCGGCCTTGTACGAGGCCAGGGCCGGGCGCTGGCGACTGCGGGAGCGGGGGGTCGAGTGGTACCCGGACCATGCTGCGTTGCTCGCGGCGACGGAGGGGCGGCTGGACTGCGTGATCGTCCCGACCCCGATCGCCCTGCACGCGGCCATGCATCGGGCGGCGGTGGAGCGGGGGGTGGCGGTGTATCTGGAGAAACCTCCGACGCTCGACCCCGAGGAGCTCTCCGAGATGGAGCGGGTGGAGGCGGGCGCGAAGTTCGCGACGCAGGTGGGGTTCAACTTCATCGTCGAAGCGCGGAGAAGGGCGCTGAAGGCGAGGCTGGTGGCGGGAGAGTTCGGTCGCGTGCGGGAGCTGCGGTTTCTCGGGCTGTGGCCGAGGGCGGAGAGCTATTTTGGGCGCAACGACTGGAGTGGTCGCCTGCTGCGGGCGGACGGTGGGCCCCTGCTGGACTCGTGTTTTGGCAACGCGATGGCGCACTTCGTCCACAATCTGCTTTTTTGGGGAGGCGCGAGCGGTCTCGACGCCTGGGCCCGGCCCGGGCGCTGCCGGGCGGTGCTGGCCCGCGCGCATGACATCGAGGGCCCGGACACGGTGCTGGTCGAGGCCGGCACCGACGATGGGGTGTCGCTGCGCCTGGCGCTCTCCCACGCGTGCTCCGGTGCGCCGGTGAATCGGGAGGAGATCGTGTGCGAAGGGGCGCGGATCCGCTACGAGGTCGAGCGGGACGGCGAGATTATCCATGCCGACGGGCGACGCGAGAGCTGGGCGGCGGCGCCTTTCGACGCGGTGACGGAGAATCTTCGAGCCTATGCCCGGTATCTGCGTGGGCAGTCCGTGAGACCGGCGACCCGTTTGGCCGAGAGCCGCCCCTTCGTGACGCTGAACGCCCTGGCCTACGTCTCCACGCCGCGGATCCACGATTTTCGTCGCGCGGGGCCGGCGCCGGGCCGTTTGCGCGTCGCGGAGGGCGATTGGCAGAGGCCGGTGCCGGGTTTGGCGGAGGCGGCGGAGGCGTTTGTGCAGCGCGGGGTCTGGCCGGAGACCTGGGGCGTGCCGGGGGCCTGGGTGGAGCCCGGGCAACTGGGGCTGCTCGGCGACCGGCTCCGGGCCTTCCGGGCGGAGGCGGCGGGGGGGAGTCCGCCGGGTCAAGATTGCCGTTGACGGGGCCCGGTGCGGCGGGTTGTTTCTCAACTTTTTCCAACTCCGAGACCGTCCATTTACCATGCCCATCGAGATCAAAATCCGCAAAAACGAGCCCGTCGACCGCGCCTTGCGCCGGCTGAAGAAGAAGCTCGAGCGCGAGAACATCATCAAGGATGTCCGTGCGAAGCGTTACTACGAGAAGCCCACCGAGCGCCGTCGCCGCAAGGAGAAGGTCCAGGCCTTCACCATGATGCTGCGTCGCCGTTACGCCGAATGAGTCTTCGCCGGCGCGTCGCCGGTCTCGCCTGTCACCCTGTCGGTCTCCGCCGCGCCAGCGTCTCCCCGCTAGCGCGGCTTTTGTTTGTGTTGGTGGCGCGCTCCGGTGCCCGTGCCGGACTCTGTGTCTTGCCAAACTCCTTTAACGCGTCCGGAACCTACCCGCTTTGAAGCCCACCCTCGCCCTCTCGACCAGTTGGAACTCCTTTCGTCATCAGGACGGCTTTGCGATGATGCAGGAGATCGCGGACCTGGGTTTTTCGCATGCCGAGCTCAGTCATGGCATCCGGATCGTGCTGGTACCGGGTATTCTGCGAGCGGTGGAGGCGGGTCTGATCAAGATCAGCTCGACCCATAACTTTTGTCCGCTGCCGGCCGGCGTGACCCAGTCGGCGCCGAATCTTTTCGAGCCATCCCAAACGGATGATCGGGAGCATCAGCAATGGCTGCGGCACACCAAGCGCTCGATCGATTTTGCCGCCCAGATCAAGGCACGCGTGTTGGTGCTCCACCTCGGGAGCGTGAAGTTCTGGCTTTTTTCGCCGGAAGGGAAGATCCACGCCTATTTGAAAAAGCACCCGGCGGCGGAGGTGGGGAGCGACCCGCGCTATGCCGCCGTCCTGCGCAAGGCGTGCACCCGCCTGCGCGGGCGGATGGGGCCGTTTTGGGAGCAGGTGCTGGATAGTCTGCGGGAGGTGTCGAGCTACGCGAAGGATCACGGAGTGGCGCTGGGCTGCGAGAATCGGGAGAAGTTTGACGAGTTGCCGCTGGACGACGATTTCCCGGCGCTTTTCGAGGCGCTCGGGCCGGACTCGCCTTGTGGTTATTGGCACGACACCGGGCACGCGGAGATCAAGCGTTCGCTCGGGCTGCTCGAGCATCACGCCCACCTCGAGCGGAATGCGGGGCGCCTGCTGGGCTTTCACCTGCATGACGTATCGGCCGCGGGCAAGGACCACCAGGCGGTGGGTGCGGGCAGGATCGATTTTGAGATGATCAGCCGGTTTTGGCAGCCGGGGCACGCGCTGACCCTCGAGCTGAGTCCGCGGGTCTCGGCGGCGGATGTGGCGGCATCGAAGCTTCGGATCGAGGAGTTGATCGAGCGGCGTTTCGCCTGAGCCGAGGGCCGCGGTGAACAAAAGGGCCGCCCCGCGTCGCGGCGTCCCGGAAAGACCGGCGCACCCTTGGTGTCAGGCGAGCAGGGTGAAGCTCGTCTCGGCCAGGCGATGGCCATTGACCTGCAGCTGCACCCGGTGAGGCCCGGGGTGGTGGCGGCGGGTGCTGAAGTCGCGGATCGTCTGTCGCTTGGTTAAGGTGAGGGAGGCGCCCCGCGCCAGCTCGAGGGTGCTCCATTTGAACACCTTGGACGAGGACCGGTCGGAGGGTCGGGCATAGTCGACCACATAGTCGACGACGAGCGTCTGGGCCGGGGACGAGGCGGGGCCGGTCGGGGCGGCGCAGGCGAGCTCGGCGTGCAGGGTGACTGTATCCCCAAGGTGGATACGACGGGGGCTTGCCGAGAGCGTGGCGTGCAGCTCGGGCGTAGCGCCGGCGCCGAGATGGGCGAGCGCGCGGGGCTCCCCGCGCTTCACCAGGGTGCGCAGGCCGTGGCGGATGATCCAGGCGCTGCGCGGGTCGCCCCGATCCCAGCGGGAAATCAGGCCGAGCACGCGGTCGGGGTGATCCTTGGTGATGTCGTTGAGGTGATTGGCGACGGACTTGCGCACGTAGAGGCTCGGATCGGCCCGCAGCCGCTCGAGAATCGGAAGGGCGGGTCCGGGATCGTCGATCAAGGCGCGCAAACGCAGGCCCCAGGGCAGACGCGGGCGGGCGCCCTCGCTGGCGAGACGACGGACGTGTTCGTCGGGCGAGGCGGCCCATTCGTGCATGACCGAGAGGGTGCCGGGCAGATCGCGAACGAGAAAGGGGCGGATCGCGAACTCGGCCGAGCCGTGGCGGGTGAGCTCGCGGAGGGTGGCGAGGGAGAGGGCGGGCTGCGCGAGGCCGTGCGTCGCCACGTGGTGGCAGGGCCAGATGCCGATAAAGTTGTGCCCGATCTGCGGGGCGTGGGCGCGAAGGATCTCGGTTTGCTCCTCGAAGGGCAGGGGCAGGGAGAGATGAAACGCCTCGGCGGTGCGGCGAAGGCGGTCCATGAGCTCGCGGGAGGCGAGGTCCGCGAGCGCGTGGCTGAGGAAGCGCCGGGGCTCGAAGCGCGGATGGAGCGCGGCGAGCTGGGCGGCGCTCCGTTGGTAGAAGGCCTGGTCGAACAGGTCTTTCATCGGCGCTGGGCGGGGATGGCGTCGGCCGGGATCAGAGCGCGGCGATGGCGCCGGAGACGACTTCGCAGGCGCGGTCGATGGCGGCGCCTTCGTGGGCGGTGCTGAGGAACCAGGCTTCGTAGGCGCTGGGCGGGAGGTAGACGCCCCCGGCGAGGCAGGCGTGGAAGAAGCGGGCGAAGAGCTTGGCGTCGGAGGCGAGGGCGGAGGGCAGATCGCGCACCGGGCTTTCATTAAAAAAGAGACTGAACATCGAGCCGCATTGCGGGGCCTGGAGGGGGAGGCCTTTTACGCGGGCGGCGGCGAGCGCGGCCGTGCAGACCTGGCGGCCGAGGGCGTCGAGTTTGGCGTAGGGCCGGAGCTCCTCAAGCAGCCGGAGCTGGGCGATGCCGGCGGCGAGCGCGAGCGGGTTTCCCGAGAGGGTGCCGGCCTGGTAGACGGGGCCGAGCGGGGCGAGTTTATCCATGATCTCGGCCCGGCCGCCGAAGGCTCCGACGGGCAGTCCGCCGCCGATGATCTTGCCGAGGCAGGTGAGGTCGGGGGTGATGGACTCGAGCTCCTGGACACCGCCGCGGGCGAGGCGGAAGCCGGTCATGACCTCGTCAAAGATCAGCACGGCGCCCTCGCGGGCGGTGGTGGCGCGGACGTGGGCGAGGTAGCCGGGCTCGGCGCGGATAAACCCGACATTGCCGATGTAGGGCTCGAGGATGACGGCGGCGATCTGGCCGGGATTGGCGGCGAAGGCGGCGTCGAGGGCCGCGGGGTCGTTGAAAGGGAGGACCACGGTCTCGCGGGCGAAGGCGGCGGGGACGCCGGCGCTGTCGGGGTGCCCGTGGGTCAGCGCGCCGGAGCCGGCGGAGACGAGGAGGGAGTCGGAGTGGCCGTGGTAGCAGCCGGCGAATTTGATGATTTTATCCCGCCCGGTGTGGCCGCGGGCTAGCCGGATGGCGGACATCGTGGCCTCGGTGCCGCTGGAGCAGAGGCGGACCTTTTGGATGGAGGGAAAGAAGGAGACGATGAGCTCGGCCATCTCCACCTCCGCGGGATTGGGGGTGCCGAAGGAAGTGCCGCGGGAGAGGGCGTCGGTAATGGCGGCGCGGATACGTGGGTGGTCGTGCCCGTGGATGGCCGGCCCCCAGGTGCAGACAAAGTCGATCAGCTCGCGGCCGTCGGCGGTGGTGAGGATGGCGCCGCGGGCCGAGCGGGTGAAGAAAGGCGCGCCGCCGACCGAGCGAAAGGCGCGGACGGGGGAGTTGACGCCGCCCGGGATGAGGCGCTGGGCGCGGGAGAAGAGGTCGGAGGAGACGGGGGAGGACATGGGAGAGAACCGCTAAATTGCGCTAATGGGCGCTAAATCAAACCTTGGGGCGACGGGTGTTTACCACGCGCTGCCACTCGAGGTTGGGGAAGGCGGCGAAGTTGATGAGGTAGCCGACCGGTTTGCCGGTGACGCGCAGGTAGTTGATGATTTGAGCGCGATGTTCGTCGGCGAGGGAGGAGACCGCTTTCAATTCGACGATGATCTCCGACTCGATGATGAGGTCGGGGCGAAGACGCTTTTGAAGTGGTCGGTCCTTGTAGAATACCGCCAGCTCGGGCTGGGCGACGAAACGAAAGCCTCGCTCGGCGAGTTCGAGCTCTAAACTCTCCTGGAAGATCTCCTCGGAGAGTCCGCCGCCGAGGTCGTTGTAGACCGCCAGGGCGGTGCCGACGATGTCGTAGCCAAGCCGGGCGAAGGGTTGGTCGGAGTTTGGCTGCATGGAGAGAAGAATGAGGAACCGCTAGGCGCTGTCTTCAAAATAAACCGGTGCTTTGCTTACGCCCTTCGGGTGAGGCGGAAGCCAAGCTGGGCCGGCGTTGACCTCGGTGGCACGGGCCTCCGGCCCGCCTCCACCTCAGTCGCCTAGGCCGAGCATGGCTTCCGCCCCACGAAGCATCGGCTTATTTTGAAGACAGCGCCTAAAGCTCGCTGAAAAACGCTGAAATGAATCCTCGGACCGTTTCTGATTTAGCGATCTTTAGCGGAATTCAGCGGTTCAAACCCTCAGCCCACGTATTTTTGCACGATGGGGATGCGGCGGCCGACACCGAAGGCGAGCGGGGTGATTTTCAGGCCGGGGGCGGCCTGTTTTCGTTTGTACTCGTTGAGGTCCACCTTGCGGCAGATGTCGCGGACCATGGGCTCGGGGAATCCGCGGGCGACGAGTTCGGCGCGGCTGAGGTGCTCCTCGATGTAGCCGGCAAGGAGAGCGTCGAGGACGTCGTAGGGGGGGAGGCTGTCCTGGTCGGTCTGGCCGGGGCGGAGCTCGGCGCTGGGCGGCTTTTCGAGGGTGTTGCGGGGGATGATGTCGAGGCCGGCCCGCGTGTTGATCCAGCGGGAGAGGGCGTAGACTTGGGTCTTGAAGAGGTCGCTGATCACGGCGAGACCCCCGCACATGTCGCCGTAGAGCGTGCAGTAGCCGACCGCGATCTCGCTCTTGTTGCCGGTGGTGAGCAGGAGGGCCCCGAATTTGTTGGAGAGGGCCATCATGAGCACCCCGCGGGCGCGGGCTTGCAGGTTCTCTTCGGTGACGTCGGGGGCTCGGCCGACAAAAAGCGGCGCGAGCGCGCGCTCGGCGGCGGCCACGGTGTCGGCGATCGCGATGGTCTCGAAGCGGATGCCGAGCGCGGCGGC
>JBILUB010000168.1:0-5945 GCA_044371245.1 Opitutaceae bacterium | reverse complement strand
CGAGTGTTCGCTGGAGATCGCGGAGGGGAGTGAAACGCCGATGACCTGGTCCGCGCCGAGGGCGGCGACGGCGAGCTCGGCCACGAGGGCGGAGTCGATGCCGCCGGAGAGGGCGACGAGGGCGCGGGTGAAGCCGCTTTTGTGGGCGTAGTCGCGCAGGCCGAGCACGAGCGCGGCGTGGATGTCGGCGAGCGGGTCGGCCGGCGCGGGCGGGCTGGCGCGGGCGGAGAGGTCGACGACGACGCGCTCTTCGGCAAAGGAGGCGAGGCGGTGGGTGATCTCGCCGGCGGAGGAGGCCAGGAGGGAGGCGCCGTCAAAGA
The DNA here is from genome assembly GCA_044371245.1 of Opitutaceae bacterium. Classification (GTDB taxonomy): domain Bacteria; phylum Verrucomicrobiota; class Verrucomicrobiia; order Opitutales; family Opitutaceae; genus IMCC26134_A. Next base: position 5,625 of record JBILUB010000168.1, on the reverse strand, counting down.
TCAACTCGTCGTTGCCGCCGACCGCGTTGCAGTAGACGACGGGGACGGAGAGTTCGCGGGCGATGCCGGAGACGATGCGGGCGCGAAGGGCGCACTTACCGGCGTACCAGGGGCTCGCGGACAGGTTGACCAAGAGGTCGAGGTGTTCGGAGCGCAGGGCCGAGACCGGGTCGTAGCGGTGGAGGCGGGTGTCGCCCGGGGCCTCGTTGGCCCAGATGTCTTCGCAGATGGTGACGCCGATGCGGAGGCCGGCGTGCACGAGGACGGTGGGGGCCTCGGCGGGTTCGAAGTAGCGGTCTTCGTCGAAGACGTCGTAGGTCGGCAGCAGGCATTTGCGGGCGACCTGCTGGACGCGGCCGTGGTGGCAGAAGGCGGCGGCGTTGTGGGCCCGGCGGCCGGCGGGGCGGGGGTTGGCGATGACGGTGCCGAGGAGCAGGGGCACGGGGCCGGTGGCGGCGGCGATCTCGGCGGTGGCGTTCTCCACATCCGCGACGAAGCGGGCGCGGAGGAGCAGGTCGCGCGGGGGATAGCCGCAGACGGCCAGCTCGGGGGTGACCACGAGGTCGGCGCCGGCGGCCACGAGCTCCTGGTAGGCGGAGAGGAGGCGGCGGACGTTGCCGGCGAGATCGCCGACCGTGGGGTTGAGCTGGGCGAGGCCGATGCGCATGGACGTGGAGACGGGTCACCTTGGGCCTCGTCGCCGGGCTGACAACTCGTTTGCCTCGGCTCCGCGATGTCCGAGCAGATTTGCACCAGTCCCTTGATCCTGGCCTCGGCCTCGCCGCGGCGGCGTGAATTGCTGGCGGAGCTGGGTTGGCGTTTCGAGGTGGTGGTGGCGCGGGTGGAGGAGGATGAGGATCCGGCGCTGGATCCGCGGGTGATGGTGGCGCGAAACTCGGCGCGGAAGGCGGAGTGGGTGGCGGAGCGGCATCCCGGGGCCTGGGTGCTGGGTGCGGATACGACCGTGTTTGTCGAGGGGCGGGCTTTGAACAAGCCGTCCGACCTGGAGGTCGCGCGGGGGATGTTGCGCCGCCTGAGCGGGCGGGTGCACACGGTTTTCACCGGGGTGGCGCTCCGGCATGGACAAAAGGGTGTGCGGGAGGATTTCGGGGTGTCGAGCGAGGTGGAGTTTCGCCCTCTGTCCGAGGAGGATATCCAGCAGTACCTCGAGCGGGTGCACGTGCTGGACAAGGCGGGTGCCTACGCGATCCAGGACCGCGGGGAGATGCTGGTGGCGGGGCGGCGCGGATCGTTGAGCAACATCATCGGGCTGCCGCAGGACGAGGTGAGAGAACTTTTGGCCCGTCACGGGGTGGGGCGCTGACTGGGCCGGCCGGTGGGAAGCAAACCGATCCCGCGGGCGATCAGGAGGGGGAAAAGCTGCCGGGCCCGCATCGCCGCAGGAGGTGGGGAACCTTATTCCATCGCCGGCCGTCGCGGTCGCCTCGGAATGGTGGCTTTCTCCTCTGGCGCCCGACGCCTTTTCTTCCCAGACACACCCTTGCTCAACGCATGACCAGCCCCGTCCGCCCACCCAAGTCCGTTCGCCCGCCGACTCCGTCGCCGGGGAAGTCCGGGCGCGGCCCGCTCGGGGAGACGAGGCCGGCGTGGCGTGCGGGACTGGTCGGCACGGTGGTGGCGCATGGTGTGTTGTTGTTGGTGTTTTTGCTTTTGCCGCGAGAGCCGGCGGCCTGGCGGAGCGCGGACTCGGCGGGAGTGGAGGGAGCGCGGGCGTTTGAGATCGAGTTGGCGCCCGAGTGGTTGGAGGAGGTCCGGCCGGCGCCGCCGCCGGAGCGGTTTGTCGAGATCAATCCGGCGGCCCCGGAGAATCCTCCGGACGAAACGCCTTTTTTTGGCGCGCAGAATCAGCAGGTGGCGCAGCCGGTGCCCACGCCCGAAGGAGAGAGCGACACCCCGAAGGTGGAGGGAGACGGGAGGGAGGAGAGCACCGCGATCGTGCGGGGCGACGGGGCGCGCACGGAAGTGCCGAGCGCGGCGGAGCAGTTTGCGGCCGCCTTTCAGCCGCCGCAGGCTCCGGCGGAAGCGGCGGCCGAGGAGCGAGCGGAGCGGGCCGAGCGAGCGATCAATGCCCCGGCGGGCGGCGAGTCGGTCCTCGGCGAGGCCGACGGGGGCTTCGGCTCGACGGTCACGCGCGTGCCGCTCACCCCGGGCGCGGAAAGCGGCGAGGTGGCGCGGGAAGGGCGGGAGGGGCGGGAGGCGGCGCGGAGCGGAGGTTACTTCGGATCCACTCCACGGATCGATGCCGCGCGACCGATGGCGCGGCCGCGCCTGAGCGAGGCGACGCTACGGGCGCGCAACACGCCCACGATCCGCAACGAGTTTGGCACGGCCAACATCGGCGCTCTGGCCTACAACGCGAAGTGGAGTTCGCACGGCGAGTATCTGCAGCGCTTGATCGACGCGGTGCAGGCGCAGTGGGAGCGCTTGCTGATGCGCAGCTCGGTTTATCCCACGGCCGGGGCGACGGTGCGGGTGGCCTTCCGGCTGAACGCGCAGGGCGAGGTCTCCGAAATCCTGCGGGTGGAGGGTGACGGGGGCGAGGTCGCGCGCCGTCTGTGCGTGAGCGCGATCACGGCGCCCGCGCCGTATGGCGAGTGGACGCCGGACATGGTGGCGATGCTGGGACGGGAGCAGGAATTGACCTTCACTTTTTTCTATCAATGAACGCCAAGCCCCCGATCGAAGTCCCTCTGCCTCTGCATGACGGTGTGGAGCTGGTCGCGCGCGGTCCGGGCGGCTTGCTGGCTTTCGACAAGCCGGCCGGCGTGCTCTCGCATCCGAACATGAAGAGCGAGCAGCCCCGAGCGCTGCTGACCTGCGATTACTCGATCGAGGGGGAGTTTTTCCGCTGGGTCGATGCGGACGGGGGGGCGCGGGTGTTTTGGCTGCTCAACCGGCTCGATTCGCACACTTCGGGAGTGATCCTGGGCGTGCTGGACAACACCGAGTTGGCGCGGCGCATCCGGGCGCTTTTTCGGGAAAAGCACATCCGAAAGGTGTACCACGCGCTCGTTTTCGGGAAGCCCTCCCACCCGACGGCGGTGTGGCGGGACCGGCTCGCGATCGAGAAGCGGGGCGGCCAGGTGCGCACGAAGGCGGGCGAGGGCATCCCGAGCGAATCGGAGGTGAGGGTGCTGCGGCAGCGTCGCGACGCGGAGCCGTCGGTGGCTCTGATCGAGCTGACGCCGCGCACCGGCCGGAGTCATCAACTGCGGGTGCAGTGCGCCCATCGGCGGCTGCCGATCGTGGGGGACGCGACCTACGGCGATTTCGGGGCGAACCGGGTGCTGGCCAAGGCGAGCGGGGTGAAGCGGCTTTGCCTGCACTCGCATGAGACGCGTTTCGACTACGAGCACGAGGGCCGCCTGGTGAAGTTTGTCGCGACGGCGCCGACGCCGGCGGAGTTTTTGCGTCTGGTCTGAGGCAAGGGTCGGGACGGGCGGCGGCGCCGGGGCGGCGAGCCGATGCGGTCGCGCGGGGGCGTCCGTCAGCGGACGGCGGCGAGCACGCTGCGGGCGTGCAGGAGGGCGGTGTGTTCGCGCTCCCGATTGTAGCCGCCGCCGTAGAGCAGCACGGTGGGCAGGCCGCGTCGGCGAGCGAGCTGTTCGAGGACAAAGGCGTCGCGCGCGGCGAGGTCCTCGTCGCGCAGGCGCAGCTGGCCGAAGCGGTCGTTTTCGTGCGGGTCGGCGCCGGAGATCCAAAAGACGAGGTCGGGCCGGTGCTCCTCGACCGCGGGCGGGAGGGTGGCCTCGAGCTGGTCGAGGTAGTCGCGGCCGGGGGCCCAGCGGGCGAGGGGGACGTCGAGGGAGCCCGGGGGCTTCAGGGCGGGGTAGTTTCGCCCGACGTGGATCGAGTAGGTGAAGACCCGCTCGTCGTCCGCGAATAGGGCGGCGGTGCCGTCGCCGTGGTGCGCGTCGGTATCCACCACCAGGATACGATCCCGGGGACGGCGGGCGAGGTGGGCCCGGGCGGCGATGGCGACGTCGTTGAGTACGCAGTAGCCGAGGCCCCGGTCGGCGTGGGCGTGGTGGGTGCCGCCGGCGAGATTGGCGGCGAGCCCGTCCTCGAGCGCGGCCGCGGTCGCGAGCAGGGTGCCTCCCGCCTCGAGCCGGGAGCGGGCGAGGAGGGCCTCGCCGGCGGGCAGACCGAGTTTCATGTTTTCGAGGGGGGACAGGGCGCCGGTGCGGATTTTTTCGAGATAGCCGGGTTGGTGGACCCGGAGGAGCTCGTCGAGGGGTGCGGCCTCCGCGTCGAGGATTCGCACGCGGCCCGGCGGGGCGCCCGCCCGGATGGCGGCTTCGGCGCGCCAGAATTTGTCCATCGGGAAGGGATGCGTCTCCGGAAGGGGAAAAAAGTAATCGCGGTGGTAGAAGCAGCGCACGGACGCCGCGAGGATGGGTGGGGATGGGGCGCGCGCAAGCGGGGGCCTCGGGCCCGGAGGGGCCTACCGGAGCCAGACGAGGTCGGGCGGCTGGCCGAGATTACCCGGCACCGCTTCGCCGCCTTGGTCCTCGCCGTCCGCGTAGACGCTCCAGACCCGGGCGGGCGGGGCGGGGTCGACGAGCAGGGCGGCGGCGGAGAAGGGATCCGCGGGGGCATCGGGGAGCAGGCCTTCGTCGCGGAGGGTCGCGAGGTCGGTCGCCGCGCCCCGGGCGCGCCAGGCGAGGAGAACGCAGAGGGCCGAGCGGTGAGCCTCGCGACGGAGGGTGGACTTGATCAGGGCCTCCCACGCGGGGGTAAGGTAGAGGACGAGGAGTTTGCCGATGGGGTTTGGGGTGGCTTCGAGCGCGGCCCGGGCCTGGAAGAGGAGCGCGAGGCTGGTCTCGCCCTCGCCCGAGGCGTAGGTTTCGAAGGCTCCGAGCTCTTCGCGATAGCGGGCGAGGGTGGCGGCGGTGTGCTCCGCGTAGAGGCCGCGGGGGAAGCGGGCGGAGCCGGCGAAGTGGGCGAGATAGGGCGCGAGGTCGGCCTCCAGGGCGGCGAGGGTGGCGGGGCGATCCAGGAGGAGGTGGCGGGTGGTGCCGAGACCGAGCTCGCCGGGAGCGGGCGGCGAGGGCGGTTGCGAGCCGAGACTGGCGAGGGCGGAGAGGGCCAGGTCGGGGTCGTCGGTGTCGGGCAGGCGGTCGAGGATGACGCGATGGACGTGGGCCAGCTCCCCGCGGAAGGCGCGGTCGAGCGCTTGGGGCGCGAGGCGGGCATCGTCGCGGAGCTCGGCGAGGAGCGCGCGGGCCTCGGCGGGGGAGAGCAGGGGCGAGCGAGCGAGGCAGTGGACGCTGTCGAGGGCGCTTTGCCAGACGCCGGTGGCGTGGATGAGGGGGATGATGGCGGCCTGGGAGCGGAGGGTGGCCCGGGCTTGGGCGAGGTTTTGCCGGACCAGATCGAGCGCGGTGGCGAGGTCGCCGTCGGCGAGGGCGAGCCGGGCGAGGGTGGTGCGGAGGGCGGCGAGTTGCCGCAGCGGATGGTGATCGGGGAAGGGGGTCTCGGGGCCGTGGACGCGGGGTAGCAGGAGTGTGTCGCCGGGGGCGAGGCGAAAGGCGGCGAGCGTGCGGAGCGCGGGGGCGAAGGCGGCGGGCGGGATGGGCGGGGCGGGGGCGTCCGCGGCCTCGT
>JBILUB010000322.1:0-3596 GCA_044371245.1 Opitutaceae bacterium | reverse complement strand
TCGCGAAGGGTGGCCGTGGCTTGGGCCGTGCGGTGCTGCAGTTGAGTCCAGTCGAGCAGGGCGACGACCATGCCGTTAACCTTGCCGTCGGAGCCGCGGGAGGGCTTGGCGAAGACATAGGTGAAGGGGGCGGCGACGTTGAGTTTGGCGAGGAGCTCGGATTGGTGAGTGCCGGCGAAGGGGGAGCCGGAGGCCACGAGGGCGGGGAGCTCGGGGGCGACCTGGCCGCGGGCGGCATCGGCGAGGGGGCCGCCGGCGGAGAGGATGCGGCCGGTGGCGTCGGTGAGGAAGAGGCCGTGGAACTCGGTGTAGTCGCCCAGCATCTCGGTGAAGCGCTGATCGACCTCCTTCAGGGTGCTGAACTCGATCGCCATACCGTAGACATCGTCGGAGGTCCACGATTGGAAGCGGACGAGTTTTTGGCCGAGGTAATCGTCCAGACCGAGGGTGGCGCTGGTGACAACCTGGCGGGTGAAGGAGGAGCCGGCGGAGAGGGCCTGGCGGCGGGCGTCGAGGGCGGAGGCGGCGACGATCGCGACGAGGGGCAGGATCGACGGGAGGAGGAGCAGGATGATGCGGCTCTTTAGGCCGCGGCGGCTGGACGCGTCGGACATGGTAAGGGGCGCGGGCGGGTGTGGGCGGCGGGCGTGGCGGTGCTCCGGAGGTGGCCGAGCTCCGGAGCGGGGTCGGTGGGAGGGCTTATTCGCCCGGGAGCGGCTGGAGCTTGGTGCTCTTGCCGGCGGCGACGCGGCGGGCGTCCCACTCCTCGCGGGTGAGGAAGGCCTGGTCGCCCGGCATGGAGTCGATGATCTCGAAGTAGTCCAACTTGAAGCGGTCCTTGAGGACCTCGGCTTCGGGTTTGCAGCGGACGGCGTAGACGGTCTGCACGGACTGGTGGTCGAAGTCGCGCCAGACCTGCTCGTCTTTCAGGCGGGTGTAGCGGTGGCCCTCGAGGGCGCGGATGACGGCGGGGGAGTCGAAGGAGGCGGCTCGTTCGACGGCGGCCTTGTACTCGTGGACGATGGTGTAGGCGGAGGCGCCGGAGGTGCAGGGGTAGCGATTAAAGCGGGCGGCGTAGGACTCGACGAAGGCGATGCCGCCGGGGTGGTTGAATTTGTAGGGGACGCTCCAGTCCCAGGGTAGGGCGCCGATGACGCCTTCCATGATTTTCGGGCCGCCGGCCTCGGCCATGGTGAGGGTGAGGTTGGGCACGATGATGGCGGAGCGGCCTTTGAGGCCCTGGGCGGTGGCCTGGCGGACGGCGAGGACCATGTCGTTGCCGAAGGAGACGAGGACGAGGACGTCGGGGTTGGCGAGTTTGGCGAAGCCGAGGGCGCGTTTAAAATCGTCTTCGGTGGCGCCGGGGAAGGGGGTAAGGATGGTTTTGTGGCGCTCCTTGTCCTCGGTGCCGGTGAGTTTGCGGAAGGAGGCTTCGGTGCTGTGGCCCCAGTTGTAGTCGGCGGTCACATACAGGAATTTTTTCCCGGCGTAGTTTTTGTTGATGTAGTTGGAGAGGACGCGGGCGGCGGCCCAGGAGTCGTAGCACTCGCGGAAGGTGTGGCGCTGGGCGTCTTCGCAGGTGGTGTTGGTGGCGTAGGTGAGGGTGCCGAAGAAGGGCACGCCTTTTTCCTGGCAGACCTGGCCGGCGGCGACGGCGACGTTGCTGGCGGAGCCGCCGAAGACCATTTTGACGCCGTGTTGGTCGATCATCTCGGTGACGTTGGCCTTGGTGACGTCGACTTTGGACTTGCTGTCGCGGATGACGAGTTCGGCGGGGCGGCCGAGGATGCCTCCGGCGGCGTTGATCTCGTCCACGGCCAGTTGGGCGGCGCGGAGCTGGTCGGCGCCTTGGGCGGCGTAGGGGCCGGTCTCGGGGTAGTTGAAGCCGAGTTTAACGGGTTCGGCGGCGAGGGTGGTCAGGGCGAGAAGCGGGAGGGCCGCGAGGAGGGCGAGGTGGCGGGCGAGATGCATGAGGATGGGAGGGAGGAGGTGTGGGGGAGGTGGGAGGGCTCAGCGGAACTGGTAACGGACGCCGATCGAGAAGAGGTCGCGGGTGAACTCGCGGCCAGGGGTGGAGGGGATGTCGGAGTCGGAGGTGTCTCGGGAGTAGGCGGCCTCGAGGGTGGTGCGCGGGTTGAGGGTGTAGCTGGTGTTGAGGGAGGCGGTGTAGATCCAGTCGTTACGCCGGGCGGCGGGCCGGAAGTCGGTGTTGTAAGCGCGGTAGGAGGCGCCGACGGACCAGGCGGCGCTGAGTTTGCGGCGCCAGATGAGGTCGTAGGTGCTGTCGGTGTAGATGCTGCGGCCGCCGTAGCCGGGCTGCATGAAGCGGCGGGCGGCGAGGGTGATGGTGTCGGAGGCGGTGGGGGTGTAGGTCATCGAGCTGTCCACGAAGAGTTCGGTGGAGTTGCGATCGACGCGGGCGGCGATGACGCCGCCGATTTCACGAAAATCGGGGCCGGCGAGGAGTTTGACCTTCAGCTTTGAGGTGACCGGGCCCTCGACGCCGAGGAGGAGGCGGTCGTAGTGGCTGGGGTAATACGCGCCGGTGCCGAAGAGGCGGGATTGGTGTTGGTAGCCGCGGCGGTAGCCGACGAAGGTGGTGAAGGCGCCGAGGGTGGTGCCGAGGTCGGCGCCGGCCTGGTAGTCGGAGCGGTCGGCGTAGTTTTGCCGGCCGGCGACCTCGTCGATGCGGAAGTCGTGGTAGTAGATCGAGGCCAGGGGGCGGACGAACCAGTCGCCGAGGGCGAGAGTGGTCTTGGCGGCGTGGCGGTAGATGGTGGCGTCGCGGCGGTCGCGGAGGGGAATGCCGCCGGCGGCGGGGACCTCACCGGGGAGGGCGAAGGCGAGGCCTTGGTCGGCGCCGTCGATGAAGAGGACGGAGTTGGTGAAATCCCAGGGGGTGTCGCCGGATTTGCCTTTGAAGTCGGCGGCGATGCGGTGCTGGGTGTTATCCTCGCTGCCGGCGTCGTGAAAAATGTTTATCTCCGGGGAGTAGGTGAAGGAGGCGTTGAAGTGGGCGCCGGGTTTATAGGCGAGGCCGGCGGAGGCGCCGAGGGTGGTGACGAGCGATTCTTGGTCGGCGATCGCGGGTTCGGGCCGCACGGGGGTCCCGGAGATGTCCTGCAGGTAGACGTTCGAATCATAGGTCTCTTTGGCCGAGACGGCGAGGGAGACGGTCCAGGAGGATTTGGGGGCTTCCGGCGTGGCGGCGAAGAGCGCCGGGCTGAGGAGCAGGGAGGCGAGCGCGAGGGCTCCGGGGTGTTTTTTGGACAGGTGCATTTGAATGGTGCGGCCTGTCCTGTAACGGACGCTTCGTGCGTAACTTTAGCCATATCTACCCAGTTCGTGCGTAGAACGCACCCCGGCGGGGGAAAGCAAAGCGCCCGCCTGGGAGGGCGGGCGCGGGGGGTGTGGGGAACGGGGTGGCGGGCCTTGTCTCCGCCCGGCGGAGAGGCAAGTCTGGGTAGGGGCGAGGGGGGCGGGGGAGTGACGAGGAGAGCGGCGGCGCGGGAGTAGGTGTTGTTGGTCTGCTCGCCCGTGCCGGCGGGGTCGACGGTGAGGTTGGTGGCGATCGCGAAGTAGGTGCCGGCATCCTC
>JBILUB010000320.1:0-3606 GCA_044371245.1 Opitutaceae bacterium | reverse complement strand
TCAGGGCGGTGGCGAGGTTGAGCGGGGTCTGGCCGCCGAACTGGACGATGACGCCTTCGCACTGCTCTTGTTCGTAAATCTCGAGCACGTCCTCGAGGGTGAGGGGCTCGAAGTAGAGGCGGTCGGAGGTGTCGTAGTCGGTGGAGACGGTCTCGGGGTTGCTGTTGACCATCACGGTCTCGTAGCCGGCCTCGCGCAGGGCGAAGGAGGCGTGCACGCAGCAGTAGTCGAACTCGATGCCCTGGCCGATGCGGTTGGGGCCGCCGCCGAGGATCATGATCTTCTTTTTTCCCTTTCCAGGCATGACCTCGTTCTCGTCGCCATACGACGAGTAGTAGTAGGGCGTGAAGGCCTCAAACTCGGCCGCGCAGGTGTCGACCAGGCGGTAGGTGGTGCCGACGCCGCGCTCCTTGCGGGCGCTGCGGACGGCGAAGAGGTCGGGCGCCTTGAGGAAGACGGCGAGCTGGGCGTCGGAGAAGCCGGCCTGTTTGGCACGGCGCAGGAGGGGGAGCGGGACGGCCTTGAGGTTGTAGCGCTTCAGCTCGACCTCGAGCTGGTAGATTTCCTGAAGCTGGGTGAGGAACCAGGGGTCGATCTTCGAGAGGTCGAAAATCTGCTCGACGGTGTAGCCCGCCATGAAGGCGTAGCGGAGGTAGAAGACGCGCTCGTTGTTCGGCGTGGCGAGCTTGCTGCGGATGGTCTTGTCGTCGGGGAGGACGTCGCCCCCAAGTTTGCCGCCGCCAAAGCCGAAGGCGCCGACTTCGAGGGAGCGGAGCGCCTTCTGGAACGACTCCTTGAAGGTGCGGCCGATGGCCATGGCCTCGCCGACCGACTTCATCGCGGAGGTGAGGGTGGTGTCGGCGCCGACGAACTTCTCGAAGGTGAAGCGCGGGATCTTCGTCACCACGTAGTCGATGGTGGGCTCGAAGCTGGCCGGGGTGAGGCGCGTGATGTCGTTGCGCAGCTCGTCGAGCGTGTAGCCCACGGCGAGTTTGGCGGCGATCTTGGCGATGGGGAAGCCGGTGGCCTTCGAGGCGAGCGCGGAGGAGCGCGACACGCGGGGATTCATCTCGATCACGACCTGGCGGCCGGTCCGCGGGTCGATGGAGAACTGGATGTTGGAGCCGCCGGTCTCGACGCCGATCTCGCGGATGACGGCGAAGGAGGCGTCGCGCATGACCTGATACTCCTTGTCGGTCAGGGTCATGGCCGGGGCCACGGTGATCGAGTCGCCGGTGTGCACGCCCATCGGGTCGAAGTTCTCGATCGAGCAGATCACCACGCACTGGTCCTTGTGGTCACGCATGACCTCCATCTCGTATTCCTTCCAACCGAGCAGACACTCCTCGACGAGGACCTCGTGCACGGGCGAGAGGTCGAGGCCGTTGGCCACGATGCGCTCGAACTCTTCTTTGTTGTAGGCGATGCCGCCGCCGGAGCCGCCGAGGGTGAAGGAGGGACGGATGATGAGCGGGAAATCGCCGATCACCTCGGCGGCGGCGCGCGCCTCGTCCATGGTCTTGACCGTGCGGGAGCGGGCGACGTCGAGGCCGATCTTGATCATGGCCTGCTTGAAGAGCTCGCGGTCCTCGCCCTTGGAGATCGCGGCGGGTTTGGCGCCGATCATCTCGACGTTATACTTCGCGAGGATGCCCTTCTCGTGCAGCTGCATCGAGAGGTTGAGGGCGGTCTGGCCGCCAAGGGTGGGCAGGAGGGCATCGGGGCGCTCCTTCGCTATGATCTTCTCCACGAACTCGACGGTGAGCGGCTCGATGTAGGTCGCGTCGGCGAACTCCGGGTCGGTCATGATCGTGGCCGGGTTCGAATTGACCAACACGATGCGGTAGCCCTCTTCGCGCAGCGCCTTGCACGCCTGGGTGCCGGAGTAATCGAACTCGCAGGCCTGGCCGATCACGATGGGACCGGCGCCGATGATGAGGATGGACTTGATGTCGGTGCGCTTGGGCATGGCAGGGCGTAGGTGGCGGCGGATGCTTGGCCACGCTGGAGACGCGGCAAGCGGAAAGGCGGCTGGATCGGTGGCTGAGCCCGGTTTAACCGGTAGGTCCGGCAACCTCACATGGTGCAATCCTGCATGGTTCTACCCGGCGAGGTGAAAGCGACGGACGAGATCCACGGGCCCACAGAACCCTGGTCATGGGGACACGCGACCAGCGCCGGGGTCCGATCTCTCCTCCCGTAGGTCCGCGAATCTGAACGACCGCCCGAACTGCGGACTGCTCAAGCCCCGACGCCCGAGCCGCCGAGTGAGCGGCGGCGACTAGCCGAGCCGATTAAGGTCAACCCCCAGCACCCGCGCCGCCCGCGCTTTGTCCCCACGACAAGCGTGGAGGACTTGGTCCACGTAGTGTTTTTCCTGGAGTGCGAGGTAATCGGCCAGCTTTGGCCATTCTTCGAGATCGCGTACGCGCTGCGGCAACTGCTCGGCGCCGACGACGCGTTTCTCCGTGGAACCCGCGATCTTTCCCACCAGCTGCGCGAGTTCGGTGACATTGCCGTGCCATGGATGAGCCTCGAGGACGGCGATGGATTCCGGGGAAAACTCGATCAGCTTGGGGTCGAAGTGCGGGTTGCTCGCCTGCGAGGAGAAAAACTTCACCAGAACCGGAATATCCTCGGGCCGGTCGCGCAGCGGGGGCAGAGCGACCGGGAGCGACGCGACCCGATAAAACAACTCGTCGTCGAAACGCCCCTCTTCGGTGAGACGCTCCAGATCTTCCCCACTGGTGCAGATAAGCCGGAAAGACTGGGCATGAGTCCGCAGAACACCCACCAACTCGCGCTGCATTTCGGGGACGAGTTTTTCGATGTTCCGCAACAGGAGAGTGCCTCCGCGAGCTTGAGCGAGCCAGGCGCCGCCCGCACCATTCGCCCCGAGCAGGCCGTCACGGAAATGCTGCTCCCCCGCCTGAGCACAATCGATCGGCACCAGCGGAGCCTCGGCGCTGGCGCTGCCCGCGTGGAGTAGCTCCGCGATGGTGGTCTTGCCCGTACCCGGTTCGCCCTGCAGGAGCACTGGCGTACGCACGGAACAAAGCTTCTTTACCTGCTGGACCAACTTTTTGTGCACCGCACTGCTACCCGCCAAGACCGTCTCGACATCGCGCCCCTGAGTGGCGCTTGTCACATCGGCGCTCGCTACCGCCTCCACCGGTCGCTCGGAATTGAAGCGCCTGTACTCGAGCGCCCGCTTTAAAGTCGCGATCAGATCATCCACTCGAAACGGCTTTTGGAGATAATCGAAAGCGCCAAACTTCAGCGCCTGCACCGCACTCTCGGTCGAGGCGTAGGCCGTCATGATTATGACGACGGCCGTCGGATCATACGCCTTCAACTGGCGCAGCAAGGTGATGCCATCCATCGGCTTCATATCGATGTCGGCCAACACCAAGTCGTACTTTTCCGCCTTGTAACGCGCCAAGGCCTTTTCGCCGTCGGTCGCGAAAGCCGTGCTGTACCCGGTCGGCTGGATCACCGCCTCGAGCATCTCGTGGATAGACAACAGATCGTCGACGATGAGGACGGACGGCATGGGACGCTGAGCGGTGAAAGGTTAAAAAAATAGACGACGATGGACGCGGACCT
>JBILUB010000319.1:0-3607 GCA_044371245.1 Opitutaceae bacterium | reverse complement strand
CCACCCGCGCGGGGATCTCCGCGGCCGGGCGCAGGTGGTGCACTCGCAGGGGCTCGGCCAAGGCCTCGCCCACGCTCAGCCGGGGATTAAGCGAGGCAAAAGGGTCCTGAAAAATCATCTGCAAGGCCCGCCGCGCCTCGCCGGTGGCCGGGGTCTCGGTGATGTTCGCGCCTTCCAGCCAGACGCTGCCGCCGGTGGCGGGGAGCAAGCCCATGATGGTGCGCGCGAGGGTGGATTTGCCGCATCCCGACTCGCCGACCAGGCCGAGCACTTCGCCACGGGCGAGGGCGAGGTCGACGCCATCGACCGCCTTGACCGTGCCGACCTGTTTTTTGAACAAAAATCCGCGCTCGACCGGGAAGTGCGTGCGGACCTCGCGTAGTTCGAGGATGGGGGCGGGATAGGACATCGCGGAGGGAAAATTTTCGAACCGCTAACGGGCGCTAAAGGACGCTAAAGCGGAAACGGTGTGGGGTTGGCTTAGCGTTTTTCAGCGAGAGTTAGCGGTTTAGATCTCCCCGTCTTTGGCGCGCAGGCAGGCGTGGGCGTGCCCGGGGGCGGCCTCGAAAAGCGGGGGCGGGGGGCCGGCGCGACAGGGGTCGGCGGCGAATTCGCAGCGCTCGGCGAAGGGACAACCGGCCAGGGGGCGCGAGAGGTCGGGGGGCAGGCCGGGCAGGGTGTGCAGCTCCGTGCCCTTGGTTTGGAGCGCGGGGATCGAGCGTTGCAGGGCGCGGGTGTAAGGATGGCGCGGGGAGCGGAAAAGGGAGCGCACGTCGCTCGTCTCGACGATGCGACCGGCGTACATCACCATCACGCGGTCGCAGATGCCCGACACCACGCCGAGATCGTGGGAGATGAAGATCACCGCCATGCCCCGCTGACTCTGGAGTTTTTTGATCAGCTCGAGGATCTGCGCTTGCACGGTGACATCGAGGGCGGTGGTGGGCTCGTCCGCGATCAGGAGCTCGGGCCGTGCGATCAGCGCCATGGCGATCATGACGCGCTGGCGCATGCCGCCGGAGAACTGGTGGGGATAGTCGTGGAGGCGCTTGGCGGCGTCGTTGATGCCCACTTCCCCCAGCATCTCCAGGGCACGGTCGAGCGCGGCGCGGCGGGAGATCTTTTCGTGGATGAGGAGGGGTTCGATCAACTGCTCGCTGATCCGCAGGTAGGGATTGAGCGAGGTCATCGGGTCCTGAAAAATCATGCCGATGCGCTTGCCCCGGATCTCGCGCAAACGCGCTTCCGGGGCGTGGAGCAGATCGATCCCGTCGAAGCGGGCGGAGCCGGCCTCGATCCTGGCGGGCGGGGTCGGCAACAGACGCAGCAGCGAGGCGCAGGTCACCGATTTGCCCGATCCGGATTCGCCCACCAGACCGAGTGTCTCGCCGCGTTCGAGGGAGAAACTGACCCCGTCGACGGCGCGGAACACCGCCCCACGGGTGTGGAAGCGCGTGCGCAGATCGGAGACTTCGAGGAGCGGCATACGAGCGGGGAGGGGAGCGGCGTGAGCGGAGGTGTTTGCGAAGAAGCAGGCGTGGCCGCGTGGGCGCAAGCCGCCGGGCTTGCAACTTTGGTGGGTTGCGGAGGCGGGGGCGGCGGCCGGGTGGCGGGTCGCGATGGCGCGGGCTTGCCGAGGGCGGAGAGCAAGCCAAGCCTCGGCCGCTTGTTCCGAACTCCGCCCGAGATGTCGACCGACGCCCCTGATCCCGCCCCCGCCGCCGTTGCCGCGACGGAGTATCGGCGTGATTTGATCCGCCCCACCTTCTTCCGGCGCCTGAAGTGGCGGGTGGAGACGCTCGCGTACGTGGGGGTCGAGGGTTTGCTCGGTTTGATGCCGCTGGTCTGGCTGGCGCGGTTCGGGCGCGTGGTCGGCGGTGTGGCGGTGCTGCTGCTTCCGGGACGTCGCCGGGTGGTCGCGCGGAATCTGCGGATCGCCTTTGGCGAGGAGCGGAGTCCGGAGGAACTGCACGCGTTGGTCCGGGAGGTTTTTCGTCGCAGCGGGGCGAATCTGCTTTGCTCGCTGCGCACCGCCGAGATGAGCGAACGCGCGCTCGCCCGCGCGCTCGTGGTCCGGGATGAGATCGTCTATCGTCAGGCCCTGGCCCGGGGACGTGGCGTGGTCATGGTGCTGGCCCACATGGGCAACTGGGAGGCGCTCGCGCAATGGTTTCCCCATCTGCTCTCGCCCGGAGTGGCCGGAGCGACGGTCTATCGCCCGCTCAACAACCCGCTGATGAACGCGAGGGTGGCCGCCACCCGTTCTCGGCGCGGGCTCGGGCTTTTCTCGAAAGATGACAACCCGCTCGGCATGGCCGCGTTTCTGCGCCGCGGGGGAGTCCTCGGCGTGCTCGCCGACCAGCGGGCGGGCGTGATCGGCGAGTTGGTGCCTTTTTTTGGCCGGCTGACCAGTTGCACCCCGATCCCGGCCATCCTGGCCCGACGCACCGGCGCGGCGATCGTGGGTATCTCGCTCCGCACGGTCGGCGCGGGCCGCTGGGAAGCGGGCTTTCACGCGATGGAGGCGGGCGAGCCGACGACGGCCGGCGTGATGCGCCTGCTCGAGCGCATGGTCCGGGAGAGCCCGGCCGACGTGTTTTGGTTGCAGGACCGCTGGAAGGTGTACCGCTCCACGCCGCATCGCCCGCCGGGCAAGACGCCGCGCGCGGCCGCGGTGGAGCCCGCGAAACGCCGGCGAGCGCTTGTCTGGCACGCTCCCGGCGCCGCAGGCCCGCCCGTGCCGCCCGCGCCGCGCCCGGACGATGTCGATCACGAGCTGGGTCTCGCGCAGGGTGCGGCCGCGCCCCTCGACTCCCGCTGGGCGGCGTCCGAGGCCCACCGGCAGGCTCCGGGGGAGAGTTTTCCCGCCTTTCTGCGCCGGGTGGACGAAGCGCGCGCTCAACCGCTGGAGTATGTGGTCGCCGCACCTGGAGCGGATCCCGGGCTGCGTCGGGCCTGTCGAGCGCTCGGGCTTGGCTGGGTCGAGGTCGACGAGGGTGGGCGATGACGGTAGACCAGTCGCCGCTCTCTCGTGCACCGCGAATCCGGGTGCTTTCCGACGGCCGGCCCGGCCACGAAAACCAGAGCGTGGGGCTCGCGCTGGCGCTTGAGCGGCGCTGCGGCGCGACCCAGGAGCTGGTGAAACTGGATCCCCAGGCGCCGCTTTGGACGCGGATGCGTGCGGCCTCGGCGACGGGCGTGGTCCAGGGGGAGGACGCCCGCGCCACGCCCGATTTGGTGATCGCGACCGGACACCGCACCCATCTGCCGCTCTGGTGGGCGGCTCGTCGGCTCGGCGCCCGCTCGATCGTGATCATGCGGCCGAGCCTGCCCGCGTTCTGTTTCGACCTCGTGATCGCCCCCCGGCACGACTTTCCGTCCGCGGCGGTCGACGGGCCCCGTCGGCTGCTGACCCATGGCGCGCTCAACCGAGTGCCGGAGGACCTCCCGCCCAAGGAGGCGCGGGGTCTGGTGCTTCTTGGAGGTCCGTCGCGGCACCACGGCTGGGATGGAGCGCGCTTGGCCGGGATGATCGCGCAGGTGCTGTCCACGCGGCCGGATCTCGCCTGGGTGGTGGCCGACTCGCGGCGGACCCCGGCGGGCTACC
>JBILUB010000318.1:0-3609 GCA_044371245.1 Opitutaceae bacterium | reverse complement strand
TCTCCGACGGGAGCATCGTGTACTCCTTGGCTGCACTGGAGACCCCGCTACCCCGACTAGGTCTGCACCACGTGGCGCTCCGGGCGGAGAATTTCGGCAAAAATCCCGACTCCCCGTCCCCGACTCCGCCCACCACCGCGATTCTTTCCGCCGCGG
Source organism: Opitutaceae bacterium (assembly GCA_044371245.1). GTDB lineage: Bacteria > Verrucomicrobiota > Verrucomicrobiia > Opitutales > Opitutaceae > IMCC26134_A. Next base: position 3,453 of record JBILUB010000318.1, on the reverse strand, counting down.
TGACAGGAGGCGGCTTGATCGTGGCTGAGGCGGAGGGGCACCTGCTCCTCGATCACCCTCGAATCACTGCCACGGCGGAGGTGAAAGATCTCTGGCTACCCACCTACAATCCGTTTTTCCGAGACGCGCTCCGGGTCGATCTCACGGCCGGTCGCCTGCAAATTGCGGCGGAACTCCACATCGAAGACGGGGCCTACGAAGGTTATCTCAAACCCTTGGTTCGCGACGCGGTCTTCACCCGAGTCGACCAAGGACCGGGCGACGTCCTGGCACGCGCCCGGGAGGTCGTTTTTCAGGCGGTCACCACGCTCCTCTCCAATAATCAGACGGGAGACGCCGGCGCACGCGTACCCTTCAACGGACGTTTCGACCACACCGACGTGGAGGCCTGGCCGGCCTTTGTCTCCTTGCTGCGAAATGCGTTCGTCCGCGCGCTCGGCGCGGGTCTTGACGGCGGCTGAGCCCCTCCGGGGCTGCCCCTTAAGCCTGGGTCAATTCCCAGCCCGGCTGGATCTCGAGGTCCGCTCCGCCCTCCCCCAGCGATACGGCGACGGAAGCGGGATCCACCCAGCCGGCAAACGCGATCATCCCGGCATTGTCCCCGGTATGACGGGGCTCGGCCGCCAACAACGGCAAACCCGCCCGCGCGGCCACCTCCGCAAAAGCGCCCCGCAGCGCTCGGTTGTTCGCCACTCCGCCTGACAATCCGATGCTACGGAAGCCGCTCCCGCCGGCGCCGATTTCCAGCGCCGCCCGAGTCTTGCGCCGCAGAGCATCGATCACCGCTTGTTGATAACTCGCGCAAAGCTGCGGGAGATCGGCCCCGATCTGCTCCGGATTCATCTTTTCCAGCTGATAACGCAGCGCCGTCTTCAAACCGGAAAAACTGAAATCCAACTCTCCGCGCGGACCCAGCCCACGAGGAAAATCGTAGGCGTCCGCCCGTCCGCCCAGCGCCGCCCGCTCGATCAGCGGCCCGCCCGGATAACCAAGACCGAGCAACTTCGCCCCTTTGTCCAGGGCCTCCCCCGCCGCGTCGTCCCGGGTCGTCGAGAGGACCCGAACCGCCAGCGTCTCATCGATCACCGCCAGCAGCGTGTTGCCGCCCGAGACGATCAAAGCAAGATGCGGCAGCAGCCCGGGCAGCTTGGCCGTGAAGTCGGCCGGCTCGGCCGCATGCAAGGGGATGAAGGGCGACCACACGTGCCCGCGCAGATGGTTCACCCCTTGCAGCGGCCGCCCGATCGCCAGGGCCAGCGCCTTGGCCGAGGCCAGCCCGATCGCCAGACAGGCCGCCAGCCCCGGCCCCCGCGTGACCGCGATTCGCGTGACGCCACGGAACCCGTCCGACGCTTCCCGCGCCCGACCGAGCAGAGGCTCGAGCGTGCGCAGATGCTCGCGCGTGGCGAGGTCGGGAACCACGCCCCCATGACGCTCATGGATAGCGATCTGGCTGTGCACCCACTCCGCCACCATCCCCGACGCCGGGTCGAAAAGCGCCACCGCGCTCTCATCGCACGAGGTCTCGAGCGCGAGGATCACCGAGTCGCCTCCGCCGGCGAATCGACCGCCTCCGCCGACCCGGTCTCCTCCGCCGGCGAAGACGTCTCGTGCTCCGCCAGGCTGACGGATTCGGTCGCGCGCCGCCGCGGAGCGGCGCCCGCCAGCTCGGCACGCAGCTCGACCAAGGCCGCCGCCAGTTGCGTGTCCTCGGCCGGCTCCACGCCAAACTTCTCCTTGAAAGCCCGCGGGTCCTCGATGTCCGGCCGCAGCCGCCGCAGGAAAATCGCCTTCTCCTGCTCCGGCTTCAGCACCTCCTCGATGTCCGGTAAGATACCGCGCTCATGGATGGTGACACCCGAGGGCGTGTAGTAGCGCGCGGTCGTGACTCGCAGCGCCGACTCGCCCGCGATCGGGAAAATCGTCTGCACAGATCCCTTTCCAAAGGTCTTTTCACCCACCAACACCGCCCGTCCGGTATCCTTCAACGCACCCGCCACGATCTCGGCCGCGCTCGCGCTTCCTCCGTTGATCAACACCACCATCGGCATGCGCGGCACCTCCACCGGGCCCTCGGACCGCAATTCCTCCCTCATCATCGGATGACGGCCCTGCGTGTACACGATCAATTCCCCGCGCGGGAAAAACGGCTCCACCACTTCAGCCGCAGCGGTCAGGAGGCCGCCGGGATTGTTGCGCAAATCGATCACCAAGGCCTCGGCCCCCTCGGCCCGCAGTTGCTCCAACGCCTTCCTGAAATCCTCACCCGTCTGCTCGGCAAACACCGACACCCGCACATAGCCGATGCGCTCCTCCAAGAGCGCCGCATCGCGCACGCTGTCCACCCGGATCACCTCGCGCTTGAGCTTAAACTCCATCTCCCGCGCCGGCTCACCGCGGCGCAGCGTGAGGCTCACCACCGTTCCCGGCTTGCCCCGCAACAAGGCCACAAACTCGTCCAGCTTCAGACCCGTGATATCCTGACCATCCAGGCGGATAAACTCGTCCCCCCGCAGGATCCCGGCCCGCTCCCCGGGCGTGCCCGCGATCGGCGCGACCACCAGGATCCGGCCCTCGATCTCCGCGATCTGCACCCCCACGCCCCCAAACACCCCCTCCACTTCCTCGTTGAGATGTCGATAGGCCGCCGGCGGCAAAAACTCCGAGTAGGGGTCAAGCGCGCCAACCATGCTTTCGATCGCGTGGTTGGCCAGCACGCCGGGCGCGACCTCTTTGCCCTCCACGTAGTGACGATTGAGCAGACGCAGCACGTCCGACACCTGCTCGGTCGCCAGGCGCGTTTCCCGGTCCGGCCACAAACGCCAAGCCGCCACGACTTGGACCGCACCCAAGGTCATGAGGTAACCGGCGACGACGCCGAGTCCGATGCTGACAATCCGCTTCAACATGCCGCGGACTGTGCCCAAGCCACCTCGCTTGTAAATGGCATCGTCCTCCGCTCCCCGCCCTCCGATCGATCCCGCCTTTGCCGCCGCCTTCCGCGACCTGGCCTCCGGCGCCCCCGCCCTGCGCTTCGACGCGTTCATGCGCCTGGCCCTTTATCATCCCATGCTCGGCTACTACCGCCGGCCGCGCCTACGAGTGGGCCGCGAGCGCTCGGCGGACTTCTACACCGCCACCAGCCTGGGCCCGATTTTCGGCCGGCTCGTCGCCGCCGCCTGCGCCTCGCTCCTGCGTTCCGACGGTCTCGACCCGGCCACCCATACTTTTGTAGAGGTCGGCGCCGAAGCCTCCGGCGGCGTCCTCGAGGGCCCGTGGGAACACCCCTTCGCCGCGGCCCGCACCCTCCGGCTCGGTGACCCGCTCGAGATCGAGGGCCCCTGCATCGTTTTCTCCAACGAGCTCTTCGACGCCCAGCCCCTCCGCCGCTTCGTCCGCCGCGCCTCCGCCTGGCACGAGCTCGGAGTCGCGCTCGGCGACGACGACCGTCTC
>JBILUB010000317.1:0-3618 GCA_044371245.1 Opitutaceae bacterium | reverse complement strand
CGCGGATCGGAAAACCCGTACTGGCGGAGGCTCAGGCATTCGCGGGCTCACCGACCCGCTCGAGCAGCAACTCCAGGGTGCGCAAGGTCGACTTGGTGATGACGGTGCCCGGCCCGAAGATCGCGCTCGCGCCGTTCGCCAGCAAGAAGGCGTAGTCCTGCGCCGGGATGACCCCGCCGCACACCAGCATGATGTCCTCCCGCCCGAGCGCTTTCAGCGCGTCCCGCAGCGCGGGCAGCAGGGTCTTGTGGCCGGCCGCAAGCGAGCTCATCGCCACGCAGTGCACGTCGTTCTCCACCGCCTGCCGGGCCGTCTCCTCCGGCGTCTGGAAAAGGGGCCCGATGTCGATGTCGAAACCGAGGTCGGCCATGGCCGTGGCCACGACCTTGGCCCCGCGATCATGACCATCCTGGCCGAGTTTGGCGATCAACAGGCGTGGACGCCTGCCCTCGATCCCCTCGAACTTAGTCACCAGTTCGCGGATACGCTCGACGGTCTTGTCCGCCCCGAACTCCTGCCCGTAGACCCCGCTGATCGACCGGATCTGGGCCTGATAACGACCGAAGCGCGATTCGAGCGCGTCGCTGATCTCACCGAGGGTGGCCCGGGCCCGCGCGGCCACGACCGCCAGCGCGAGCAGATTGCCCGGCCCACCGCCGGCACAGTCCGCGAGATCCTTCAGCGCGGCGCGCACCGCGCTTTCGTCACGGTTGGCGCGCAGGGTCTTTAGGCGTTTTATCTGCGCCTCGCGCACCGCGGCATTATCCACGTCGAGGATATCGAGCGGCGCTTCCTCGGACAGCCGATGCTTGTTCAGACCGACGATGGTCTCGCGACCGGAGTCGATCCGCGCTTGCCGACGTGCGGCCGCCTCCTCGATCCGAAGTTTCGGAATGCCCGCCTCGATGGCCTTGGTCATACCGCCCATTTTCTCGACCTCCTCCAAGTGCGCCCGGACCTTGGTGATCAGCTCCCGCGTGAGGTACTCGACATAAAAACTGCCGCCGAATGGATCGACGACCGAACAGATCCCCGTTTCCTGCTGCAGGTGCAGCTGCGTGTTACGCGCGATGCGGGCCGAGAAGTCGGTCGGTAGCGCGATGGCCTCGTCGAGCGCGTTGGTGTGCAGCGACTGGGTGTGTCCGCAGGCCGCGGCCAGCGCCTCGAGGCAGGTTCGGGCGACGTTGTTGAACGGATCCTGCTCGGTCAGCGACCATCCGGAGGTCTGCGAGTGAGTGCGCAGGGCCCTGGATTTTGGATTCTTGGGGGAAAAGCGGCCCACGATCTCCGACCACAGCGTCCGGCCCGCCCGCATCTTCGCGATCTCCATGAAAAAGTTTTTCCCGATCGCCCAAAAGAATGAGAGGCGCGGCGCAAACGCATCGACATCCAGACCGGCCGCCACACCGGTCTTCAGGTACTCCAGGCCGTCGGCGAGGGTGTAGGCCAACTCGAGATCCGCGGTCGCGCCGGCCTCCTGCATGTGGTACCCGGAAATGGAAATGCTGTTGAATTTAGGCATCTCCTTCGAGGTGTACGCAAAGATGTCGGCGATGATCCGCATCGAAGGCGCGGGCGGATAAATGTAGGTGTTCCGCACCATGAACTCCTTGAGGATATCGTTCTGGATGGTGCCGGCCAGGTCCGTGAGTTTGGCGCCCTGCTCGAGCGCCGCGGTGATGTAGAAAGCCATCACGGGCAGGACCGCTCCGTTCATCGTCATGGACACGGAAACTTTGTCCAGGGGGATGCCATCGAAGAGCACTTTCATGTCCTCGACGGAATCGATGGCCACGCCGGCTTTCCCCACGTCGCCCACCACCCGCGGGTGGTCGCTGTCGTACCCGCGGTGGGTCGCCAAATCGAAGGCGACAGATAACCCCGCCTGACCGGCGGCGAGATTGCGGCGGTAAAATGCATTGGACTCCTCCGCGGTGGAGAAACCCGCGTACTGCCGGACCGTCCACGGCTTTTGCACGTACATCGTGGCATAGGGTCCACGGGTGAACGGCGCCTGTCCGGGCATGGTGTCGAGCTCCGCGTTCGAAGGCAGATCGGCCGCGGTGAAGGCGGTCTTTAAGGGGATCTGTTCGTAGTTAACCGGCAGATCGGGGGTCGCGACCGCGGGCGTGTGCCCCGCAGGCACGACAATATCGTCGTATCCGAGACGGGAGAAATCGGGGGAAGGGTACGTGTTCATGGCTGTTTACGGGTCAAAGGGCGCCGAGCTTCCGGAGCATCTGGCGCAGGGTTTCCTCCACCGAGGCTCGGAGGTGGATGAAGATTGCGACGCCGGCCTGACGGTAGGCGTCCTGGAGCGAAGCCTCGGCCGGCAGCCCCGCGAGCACGATGGTGGCCGCGGGCGCGGAAGCGCGTACTGAAGCGGCAAATACAGGCACCAGCTCCGGGTAGGTTTCGTCGCTGGAGCAAAGCACGACGATCTCCGCGCCGGAGGCCGCGGCCGCATCGGCCGCCTCACGCGGATAGGTGAACGTCTGTTTGGCCAACAACTCGAAACCACCCGGCGCGAAGAAGCCGGCCGAAAAATCCGCGCGTGCCTTGTGCTGCGCCAGCGGACCCATTTTGGCCAGAAAGACCCGCGGACGACGGCCGGTGCGGCGTGCGAAATCGGCGCTTGCATCCCGCAGCGATTCGAAACCCTCCGCCACCCGGAAGCGGATCGCCGGGTTGATGCGCTCTTGCGCATCAGTGATCTTTGCGGGGCTGCAGGCCAGCCGCGGCAAGGGCGACTCCTTGAGATTGGGGAAAAGATTCGTGCCCACCACGCCGAGGCGGCGCGCACCCACGGCCTCGGTTTTCTCTCCGGCGGTTGCCGCGGCCAGTCGCTGAGGCTCGCCGGCGCGCAGCGCGGAGGCGAATCCACCCAGGTTCTCGAAAGCCTGAAACTGTGCCCAGGCCCGACGGGCCAGATCGTCGGTGATGCTCTCCACACACCACGATCCGCCCGCGGGGTCCGCGGGGACCAAACCACCGAACTCCTCCGCGAGCAGCGCGTGGAGATTTCGAGCGATCCGGCGGCTGAACTCGTCTCCGCCGCCCACGCCATCGAGCGAATCGAAGGGCGCGATCGTGAGCGAGTCGACGCCTCCGATCACCGCGGAGAGAGCCTCGGTGGTCACGCGCAACATGTTCACGTGGGGATCCGTCCGAGTTTTGTTCCACCGCGTGGTGCTGGCATGAAGCCCGGCTCGGCCGGCCAGTTCCGGGTCTCCACCGAGTGCCGCCACCGCCTTGGTCAAAATCAGACGCCACGCGCGGAACTTTGCGGTTTCGATCAGGAATTGCGGGCCGGCCCCGAACTGCACGCGCAGGCGAGGGACCGAAATCTCCAGCGAAACACCGCGCTCCCGCAGGCCGCGGAGATACTCGACGACGGAGGCCAGCGCGGCGGCCAGTTCCAAAACCGCGCTGCCTCCGGCCTCGCTCCAGATTCGTGCGTCGACTCCGACCGTGCGAAGTTCCGGTGCGACGTCGGCCGCGCGCTTCGTCCATGCCGCCAGCGACTCCAAACCCGCCGCCCAAGTTCCCGGCAGGGAGCCCGCACGAGCCCACGCGCCCAGGGGATCCGCGGTGAGCGATCCACGGAGCATTTCCCCG
>JBILUB010000316.1:0-3625 GCA_044371245.1 Opitutaceae bacterium | reverse complement strand
ATCCCGCGATGGGAGCGCTCGAGCGCCGAGACCTCGACCCGGCGCGGGGGCGGCGCGGCCCGGGGCATGCGGCGGTGATTGTCGCCTCGGCCGAAGAACGTGTCGCGAGGGGTCTTCGCGGGAGTGACCGAGGTTCCGGCAAAAAGCTCTTCGAGCAGGGAGATCTTGTCGTCCGGGAGAACAAGACCGTCGAAGACCAGGCTGGCGTAGGCCTCGGAAAGCAGGGGGAGGTAAACGCCGTCCTTGTGGTCGCGGTGGCCGGCGAGGGCGCGGGTCACATGGGCGTGATCGCCCGTGAAAACCGATCCGCCGGAGGAGATGCTCGGGGTGAAGGCATGGTCGAGCGCCGCGTTCAGCGCGTGGCGATCGGCGAGTGCCCGGAGCACGAAGCCGGCGGGCATGAGCGCGGCCGCGCCGAGGATGAGCACAAGCACGCCGCGACGAGACGTGCCCGCGGCGACGGCGGCGACGGCGGCCCGGCTGAGCAGATGCACTTGCAGCCCGAGCAGAAGCGCCGGGGCGAGCATCAGGAAGCCTGCGCCGAAGGCGAGAAGCGCCACGACGGCGAGAGGGAGGAAGGGCAGAAAGATCGCAAAAAAGTAGAGCGTGTAGGGCAGGGCGAGCGCGAGCAGTCCCAGCGCGACCAAGGGGCGGCGCCGCAGCTGGTGGGAGGCGAGGAAGAGCGCGCCGGCGTTGAGCAGGGTGATGACGTAGACCTCGGTGGACTGCAGGTCGGTGGGGAACGGAATCGTGCGGTTGAGGGCCAGGCCACCGAGGGGCAGCCCGAGCGCGAGGACGGCGATCGCCACGCGCTCGGCGAGCGGGCCGCCGCGGGTCGCTTTTCGGAGGCCGAGAAAGAGCGCCCGCAGCAGGCCGACGAGCATCACGGCCCCGGCGCCGACGATCAGGATGGCGGAGAGCGTGGCGCCGAGCCGGCCGGCGGACTCGACCAACTGCACCAGGCTGAAAGCGAGGACGGGGCCGGCGATGGCGGCACCGAGACTGAGCCCGAGCGCCTTGTTCTCCTGGAGGACGGCGCCGCCGCAAGCGAGCCGGAGCAGGCCGTGAAACAAGGGCAACATGGCGAAGGCGAAGTGATGGTAGAGGTAGCGGGTCTCGGGGTAGATCCAGGAGGATACGGCCGGCTTCAGCAGCTGTTCGCCCGAGAGCATCACCAGCCAGAGCAGACCGATCTGGGCGCCGATGGCGGGCAGGCTCCAGGCCGGACCGGCGACGGCCTCCGCTCCGTGGGTCCGCGCGCGGCGGCGGGTGAGGAGGAAGAGGCCGAGCGCGAGCAGCAGGTTGGCGAGGAGGGCGAGGCCGAGTTGGAAGGCGGCGAGGCGGCCGGGGGCATCGAGGCTCTCGCCGATCAAACGGTAGGACTGGAGGTCGAGCAGCAGGAGGACGGCGATGGGCGAGGCCCAGAACCAGAGGAAGGAGCCCGGGCCGGTGAGCGCGGATGGCAGCAGGGGACCCGGAGCGGTCGGCGGCGCCTCGGCCGGGATCTCAAGCGGCGTGCGGGGCGGGAGTGTGAGCGGGGACATGGGGCGAAAGGACGAGGTTGAGAAGGACCAGGGCGGGCAGAAAAACGGCGACGCCGGCGAGCAGATGGAGGAAGTCGGCGTAGGGCGCGGGGAAGCGCGGGATCAGCCACTGGTGCGCGGCAGAAACGGCGAGAATGCGCAGGGTGTTGATCCCGAGGGTGAGGGGGATGGCGGCGATGAGGGCGAGGAGGGCGGAGCGGAGCGGGGCGCGGAGAGGTGCGGCGAGACGCCACGCGATCAAGGCCGAGAGGAGGGCGAAAAAATCCAAGGCGGAGCAGGCCTCGGTGATGAGCAGAGGGCGGGCGGAGGGATCGCCGGCGAGCAACCATCCCTCGGGGAGTCGGGTGACTTGTCCCGGCCGGCCCAGGTGGACGAGATGGGCGGCGCCTCCGGCGAAGAGGGTGAAGGCGCTTTCGGTGCGGAAGTGGGTGGCGGCGGAGGCGCCGGCGAAGGCGAGGGCGGCCGCGAGAAGGGGAGGGCGCGGGGGGCGGAGGATCGGGGGCATGCGCGCAGCGTGGACCCGGTGCGTGAAGGGCGAATGAAGGGGAGATGAAAAGGGGATGAAGAAGCGAAGCGAAGGGGCGCGGCGGGCCTCGGGAGGAGGGCACAAAAAACCGCCGCCCGGGAAGGGCGGCGGCTGAGGGTGTTTGGACTAGGCGCGGCGGTCGGGCGCGCGGGATCAGAACTTGTAGCTGAGGGTGAACTCGCCGCGGATGCCGGGGTCGAGTTTGATGGACTCGAGGCCGTAAACGCCGTTGGGCGGAGACCAGTTCCATTCGTCGGTGAAGTTGAGGATGGTGAGACGGGCGGTCCAGTTCTTGTAGGTGTAGAAGGCGGAGGCATCCAACTCATACTGCCAGGGAATCACGATCGTGCCGGCCCAGTTGTTGTTAATTTCGCTGTGCAGGCGACCGTTGATCGACATGCCGAAGCCGTTGTCGAAGGTGTAGCTCGCGAGGGCGTTGAACTGGTTCTTCGGAAGACCTTGGGTGCGGACATTGCCCGAGCCGCCATAGGCCACGACTTCGGGCGCGGCGGGATTGACCGAGGTGGCCTCGAAGCTGGCGGCCTCCGCCTCGCTGTCGATAATGGTATAGGCGAAGGTGGAGTAGAAGTTTTTGTTGGGCTGATAGTTCACCTCAAACTCGAGACCGGTGTTGTGGTATTCGACCGCACTCGAGCCCTGGGACTTGCGGGTGTAGGTCTGATCGAAGATGGCGGTGCCGAAGAAGAGCTTGCCGTCGAAGGCGGAGTATTTGGCTCCGACCTCATACAGGGTCGCGGGGGTGCGATAGGAATCCGGGTCTATGCCAAGCAGACCACCCGTGCTGTTGGTGCGGGTGAGGAGGTAGCCACCGCCATTGCCTTCGGCGCCCGCGGTGTTGCGGCTGTAATTGTAGGTGGCGTAGGTGGAGAGCTTGGAGATGGGCTTGAAGACCAGGCTGCCGTTGACGTTGGGGAGGACAACATTGACGGAGTCCTCAACCGCGACGCCGCGGCCGCTGGCATTGGCGGCGATCGAGGATTCCGCATGGAGGAAGTCGGCGCGCGCGCCGGTGAGAAGCGAAAGCTTGTCGCTCAGCTTCCAGTCGCCTTGGGCGAAGGGACCCACGGTGATACCGGAGGAATCGTTGGCGTCCGAGTTGAAGGAACCGACGCCGTAGTAGCGGCCTGGATAGCCGGGAACAGGGACGCGAGTTGCGCCGGGGCCGGATGATAGCGCGGCCCAGCCGAAGCCGGGGTAGCTCGAGTTCTCGACGTTGATAAAGCGGGTGTCCCGAGTGATGTCCCAAGCGGCGGCGGGCTCAAAGCCGAAGTCGCTGTAGGCCTCCACGGAAAGATAACGGGCATTAACACCGAGGCTGATGCTGTGCTCGTTGATCTTCCGCTGATACGAGGTGCGGCTTTCGATCGAGTAGGTGGGATCAATGATCTCGGAGTAGTAGTAGGAGCTTTTGGTGTCGCGGCGCGTGTAGGTGAAGAGGTTCTCGTTCACCAGCTTGGCGTCGGGGTTGAGCTGCACGGTCTGGATCGCCTGAGTCTTGAAGTTGCGCGCGGTGGAGTTGTCGTTCGGCCGTAGC
>JBILUB010000315.1:0-3649 GCA_044371245.1 Opitutaceae bacterium | reverse complement strand
GCGATCACCCCGCGCCCGAGATCGGCGTCACCATCGCCGTGCCCTTCGTCGACGGCGTGCCCGGCCACGCCTCCAAAATCGCCACGCTCGAGGGCCTGATCGCGCGCGGCCCGGCCGACACCCGCGCCACCCACCACTTCCCCACCAACCTCGCCGCCTGGCTCGCCGCCCGCGGCCTGCGCCCCGCGCGCATCGTCTGCGAAGGCGACGCCCCCGTCGCCCACCTCGGCGGCCTCGCCGCCATCCGCACCGCGCCCGACGCACCCAGCCTGCTCCTCGTCTGCGGCACCGGCATGGCCTGCGCCGACGAGAAAGAGTTCATCCTGCCCGGCCTGGCCAAGCTCCTCGTCACCCGCGATCCCCAGCTCTACCGCGCCGACGAGACCGAGGACGGTCAGTATCAATACCTCTGCGCCGGCAAGGGCCTCTTCCGCGTGCTCCGCCGCGCCCTGCTCCTCGCCGCCGCCGAGCCCGGCTCGCCGCTCGCCGCCGCCCCCGCCCCCGACTGGCTGGCCACCGCCGCCGACACGAAACTGGTGTATCAGATCTGGCAATACACGCTGCCCTCTCGCGTGGGGGCCGAGCCACCCGCCGCCCTGGCCGCGATCCGCGGCCGCTACGTCCCGACCGCCTGGGCCGAGGTCGAGCGCTTGGCGACCGCCGCCGCCCGCCAGGCCGCGCAGTCGCTCTCCGCCGCCCTGATCGGCGCCCTGGCCGACCGCCCCGCCTGGGTCGATCGCGAGGTCACCGTCTTCGTCGAGGGCGGCATCGCGCGAAACGCCGACGTCTTTGCCGCCGCCCGCTCCGCCGCCGAGACCGATCTCCGTTTGCTCCGCCAGCTTTCGCACGAGGGATGTCCGTCCGGCATCCGCGTCTGCCTCGCCCCCGACGCCGAGCCGATCGGCAGCGGCCCCGATCTCGCCTGTGTGGATCTCACCCTGCATGGTGCGGCCGCCCTGGCCTTCGCGGCCGCACCCTGACCGCAGGAAGGATGCAGGACTGAACGCGTTCGAGCGGCCCGTCATCGGGCCCGCGAACCGTGTTCGATCCTACTCTTCGGCCGCGGTGTCGGCCTCGATCGCGGGCGAGGCGCGGCGTTTCGTCCGCGGACGGGGCGAAGGCCGGCCGCCCCCCTTTCGAGTCGCGGCGCGGGAGAGCTTGGCATTCAGCCACAACGAGCCGTCCTTGGCGAAACGGCTCAGCCAGTAAATCTCCTCACCGTGCTCGAGAAACACCGGTTTCGGCTCCTCCTCTCCCTCCACCTGGATCGGCGGCGGGACCAGGCCCTGACCACGCAGGACCTCCAGCACGTCCGCCTCGGTTCTCTTGACCGCCTCGGCAAGGGCGCCGATGGAAACGGACAGTCCGGTCTTACCCCGGTTCGGCTTCATCACGAGGCGCAGCGCGGCCAGGGGCGATGCCGGATCGCTCCCCTCCGGCGCGGCTCCGGCATCGTCGGCCGACGCCGCTGACTCCTCCTCGTCACCCCGTTCACTAGTTTCCGGGGCCGGTGTGCTCGACTCGCCAGCGGGGCTCGCTCCCGCTGCGTCGGGCTGCGGATCCGGGGCCGACGCTTCGCCGGTCGCAGGTACCGGTGGCATGGAGCGGGGTACCGCGCGGAATATCCCGGGCTGCGGAGCGGGTTCAGCGTGGTCGATGGCTTGAGCCTCTGCGGTCGCAAGCGGCTGGACTGCGGCCGCGGCACCCACGTCGCGGCCCGCCTCGCGGCCGTTGATCCAGAGACCGCCGTTGTTGTCCTTGTTTACCCAATACGCATGGGCGCCGATCACGACCAAGGGCGACTTCTCGGCCGGCGTGGCGGGAGGCACCAGACCTAGCCCGGCGAGTGCGGCGCGCAGGGTCCCTTCGTCCACCCTGAAATACTTGGCCAGGTAGGCGCTGGAGCCGGAGTATCCGGGACCACGACGATTACGCCGCATCTGCGGGCGGATCGCATCGAGCAAAGCGGGCCCCTCGGGCAGCACACCTGGCTCCGGGACGGGCCCGCGCGACGGCGCCATTTCTTCCGCCGGGGCGGACGAACTCGCCGTGTTCTCGCCGGACGTGACGTCGCCCACCCTTTCCGCGGCGGCCTGGGCGGCCGCGGCACGTGCGGCCTGGGCCGCCGCCTGCTGCTCACGCCGCGCCTGCTCCGCTGCGAGGCGCTGCGCCTCACGTTCGGCCCGCCGCGCCTGCGCCTCGGCTTCCCGTGCCGCCTGCTCCGCGGCGCGCTTCGTCCGCTCGGCCTCCAGGGCCGCCTGTTCCTCCGCCAGCGCCACGTAGGCCGGATCGGAGGGATCCAGCGGTTTGCCCGGGACGATTCGGAACTTGGGCCTCGGCTTCTCGCGGGTGTTGAGGAAAAACTGCCCCCGATTGTTTTTCTCCACCCAGTAAAAATCCCCTTCGTAATCGAGGTACACCGGCGCCTCGGTTTCCACCTCGGGAATGGTGAAACCACACTCCCGGAGGGCACCGTGCAGATCCTCCTCCGCTTGTTCCCAGCGCTTGGCCAGATAGTTCAACGCGACCGACTGTCCCGGGGCGTTCTGATTCTTGCGCAGGTGCGGTTTGATCGCGTCGAAGAAGGTCGGCAGATCGTCCTCAAACGCGTCGAGATTGTCCCAGTTTTCCCCCGGCTGCGAGGCCTCCTCGGCCAGGGCCTCGGGATCGTGATCACGGTCCGTGTCACGCAGCTGCCGCAGGCTGTCAGGGCCGCCCGCCTTCTCTCCCGCAGTCGCGCCTCCGCCCTGCGTCTCGGCCGAGGCCGAGGCATCGCCTGCATGCTGCTTCTGCATCAATTCCGCCCGCAGCTTGTCGGCCTCGACCTTGGCGGCCGCTGCGACCGCCGCCTCCAGCGTCCACTCCCGCTGCGTGGGCCGCCGGGCCAGTCCGGTAAAGGCGAGGGCGTTTGTCGGATCGGCGCGAAAGTCGATGATCTCCCACTCGTCCTTGCCGAGCTGGTTGAGGTAGCTCTCGAGCATGGTGGCGGAGGCGAAGCCGCCTTTGCCGCTGGTGATCACTTTATATTCCCAAAGGGCCATAAATCAGGGGGGTTGGGTTGGCGAAAGAGACGTTCACGCATCCCAGCTTCCCCCGCCCTTGCCGAGCCCAATCTACCGCCCCGGGAAATTCTCGGTCCCCGCTCCCCGGGGGCGAGCCAGGCTCCAGACCAGCCCGATCAGAAAAGGCGCCCACAACACGAGTCGCTCGACCGGGCTCTGCTCCCAACGCCCAGTCTCCGCCAGCGTCTGCCAGACTTGAAAATACACAAAGGCGCTCAGGGAGATCAGGCGCGTGCCGAGATTGCCCGTCGCCGCCGCCAACGGGGCCAGCCAAGTGAAATACCAGGCGTGGTTTGAGGGCGAAAAAATCAACAGCAGCGCCAGCCACCCCTCCGCAAAACCCGCCGCCGAGCGCGCGCGGAAAAACACCCACGCGGCCGCCGGCGCCAAAGCGAAGGGGATCCATCCGTTCGATTCCAGACTCGCCGGCCAGCGCAGCCCCACCAGCCAGGGCACCAGGTCCATGCCCCGCGCCTTTGCGACAAACTCACCCGGCCACCACGCCGCGCCCGCGCCATAGCGCCAGACAAACCAGCCGAGTCCCGCCGCCACCGGCGCCACGCCCAGAAACCCGACCAGCAGCCCGC
>JBILUB010000314.1:0-3651 GCA_044371245.1 Opitutaceae bacterium | reverse complement strand
ACCCGTTTGCGCTCCAGCATCATCGCCAGCACCTGAAGCAGACGCTCGTTCTCCACCGTGCGCTCCGTCGCCGGATCGCTCAGCGCCAAAAACAGACTCTCCGCCGTCAGCTTCAGATTGCGCTCGGGATTATCCTCCACCCGCCGGGGCTTAAACACCTGCACCCACCGGCACACCACCGGACCCGCCGGGGCGAACTTCTCCTGCTCCCCCTCACCCACGTCCTGCCGCAAAATTCCCTCCGCGTCTCCCGAGCCCGGCGCATTCCGCACCAGAAAACTCACCACCCGATCCCCTTCCACGAACCCACGGCCCGACACCTGACAAACCGACGACAAAGATTGCAGCGATAACTCCATAAGCGGGCTTTGTTGTTTACCCCCCGACCCCGTCGACGCTAGCACTTTCGCCGGCCGCCCCAGCCCCCGCCCCCACCCGCATGATCGGACGCATCATCGCCATCGGCGACATCCACGGCTGCCACCAAGAATTTGCCGAACTGCTCGAGCGCCTGGCCCTCACCCCCGAGGACCGCCTCGTCCTGGTCGGCGACCTCGTGAACCGCGGCCCGGACAGCAACCGCGTCATCGATCTCGCGCTCCAACACCGCGCCCTCGCCCTCCTCGGCAATCACGAAGCCCGCCTCCTCGCCGTTCGCGGCGGCGCCGATCGCTCCCTCCTCAAAGACGACGACGAAGCCACCCTCCGCCGCCTCGAGCCCCACCACTGGCAATACCTCGAAAAGATGCCGCTCACCCACCTCGAGCCCGAGCTGAACGTCGTCTTCGTCCACGGCGGCTTTCTGCCCGACGAGCCCTGGCAAAAACAACCCGCCTCCGTCGTCACCCGCATCCAAGTCCTCGACCCCGAAGGCCGCCCCCGCAAACGCGCCGACTGCCCCGCCGGCGTGCCCTGGGCCGATCGCTGGGCCGGCCCACCCTTCGTCGTCTACGGCCACACCCCGCGCCACGACATTTACAAACTCAAGTGGTCCGTCGGCATCGACACCGCCTGCTGCCAAGGCGGACACCTGACAGCCTACATCCTCCCCGAACGCCGTTTTGTGCAGGTCCGCGCCCGTAAACGCTACTACGGCGACTAGACCCGCCCCAGCCCCGCGGCCCGGCAGCCTCGAACCAAGCCGGACGCCCGGGTCGTAAATGCACAGCCGCCGGGCGAGGCCGGGGTGATCCCCGCCCTCGCCCGTTCAGCCCCAAACACCGAAGCTCAGCCGTAGATCTCCTCGGGCTTAAAAAATCGGGCGATCTCGATCCGGCCATTCTCCTCGCTGTCCGAAGCGTGCACCACGTTCTTCATCATCTCGGTGCCAAAATCACCGCGGATCGTGCCCTTCGCCGCCTTGCGCGAATCGGTCGGACCGAGCAACTCCCGCACCTTGGCCACCACGTCGTCGCCCTTCAGCGCCAGCACGATCACCGGCCGCGAACTCATGAACGCCTCGATCTCGGGGTAAAAGGGCTTGTCGGCGACATGCGCGTAGTGCTCGCGCAGCTGCGCCGAGCTCAAGCGCGTCATCTTGCAGCCAACGATCTCGAAACCGGCTTTTTCAAAGCGGTCGACGACCTTGCCCACATGCTTCTGCTCCATGCAGTCGGGTTTACAAATAATCAGGGATTTCTGCATAAAACCCATGACTTGAAAGCAGCACCCCTCCCAAGGGAAGCCTCTTTTACCCACCTGCGACCGCGCCCCCCCCGCGCCGTCGCCCGGCCAGCAACCGCAACGAATTCAGACAAACCAGCACCGTGCTCCCCTCATGGGCCGCGACGCCGATGCCCAGCGGCACCACCCCGATCACGCTCGCCAATGCCATCACCACCACCACCCCCAGCGAAATCGTCAGATTCTGGCGGATGATCGCGCGCGCCCTCCGGCTCAGCTCCAGCGCGCCCAGAACATTCTCGATCCGATCGTGCATCAAGATCACCTCCGCCTGCTCGAGCGCCGCGTCGCTGCCCCGCGCACCCATCGCGATCGCCACATCGGCCGCCGCCAGACTCGGCGCGTCGTTCACCCCATCCCCCACCATGGCCACCCGCCGCGTCCCCCCCGCCTTCAGCGCCGTGATCGCGGCGACCTTCTCGGCCGGCGAAAGACCCGCCCGCACCTCGTCCAGACCCAGCTCCGCGCCCACCGCCTCGGCCGTGGCCCGCCGATCACCGGTCAACATCACCGTGCGCAGCCCCGCGCGCCGCAGCGCGGCCAGGACCGGCGCCGACTCCCTGCGCAGCGCATCACGCAGCAGCACCCGTCCCAAAAAATCCGGCCCCACCACCCACACCTCCGCCAGCTCCGCCGCGGCCACCGGCAGGGTCTCCGCCCCCTCCTTCAGCGGCCCCTTCTCCAGCAACTCTCGCCGCCCGAGCAACACCACCGCGCCCCCCACCCGGCCCCGCACCCCCTGCCCCGTCATCGATTCGAAACCCTCCACCTCCAGCTCCCGCAGCCCCCGCGCCCGGGCATCCCGCACGATCGCCCGGGCCAGGGGATGCTCCGAGCGCGCCTCCAAGGCATAGGCCAGCTCCATCAAGTCCTGCTCCCGACCCGCCGGGAAGCTCTCGTAGCCCACCACCTCCAGCTCGCCCGTGGTCAGCGTGCCGGTCTTGTCCAGGGCGATCACCCCCACCTCGGCCAGCTTCTCCACCGCCGCGCCGCCGCGAAACAACACCCCGTGCCGCGCGCCCCACGCGATCGCCGCGAGAATCGCCGACGGGATCGACAACACCAACGCGCACGGGCTCATCACCACGAGCAAAGTCATCGCCCGGTAAAACGCCGAAGGCGTCTCCTCCGTCCCCCGCCAAGGCTCCAGCCCGAGCCCCAACCACCAGACCAAGTACATCGCGGCGCAGACCCCGAGCACCGCCCAGGTGTAGCCCGTCCCGAAACGATCGGTAAACCGCTGACTCGGCGCCCGCAGGCGCTGCGCCCCATGGATCAGGCGGATGATTTTTTGCAAGGTGCTCTCCGCCGGCAGCCGCGAGACCCGCCAGTCGAGCGTGCCCCCGACATTGATCGTGCCGCTAAAGACCTGATCGCCCTTCGCCTTCGCCACCGGCACCGCCTCCCCCGTCAGCGTGGACTCGTCCGCACCGCTCTCGCCCGTTTCCACCACCCCGTCCGCGCAGAAAGACTCCCCCGGCCGCACCCGCACCAACTCGCCGATGCCCACCTCCTCCACCGACACCACCCGCTCGCGCCCCGTGCCATCCACCACCGTGGCCTGTTTCGGCGCCGCCTTGAGCAACGCGTCCACCTCACGGTGCGTGCGCTCATCCGCATAGGCCTCCATCGCGCCCGAGGCGGAAAAGAGAAACAAAAGCAGCACCGCCTCCCCCCAAGCCCCGATCAAGGTCGCCCCCACCGCCACCGCCAACATCAGGAAATGGATGTCCAGCCGCGCCCGGCGCAGATTCTCCCACGAGTCCTTCGCCGCATCCCAGCCGCCCGCCACCAGCGCCACCCCGGCCAGGGTCGGCGCCAGCCAGCCCGGCCCCGCCCCCCACCCCTTCACCGCCCAGGCCGCCAGTCCAAATCCACCGCAGACGCCCGCATACGCCGCCAGCTCCCGCCAGTCCTCCTGTTCATGCCCTTCCTCCCCGACCTCATCCGCATTCTCCGGCCACTCGT
>JBILUB010000313.1:0-3652 GCA_044371245.1 Opitutaceae bacterium | reverse complement strand
GCCGTCCTTCGAGGCTCCCCGCCACCGCCCTCGCTGGGTGATCGCCTTTGTCTGCTTCGTGCTGGCGCTGCTCTTTACGGTGGCCTTTGCGGACTATGAGCCGGACCAGGTGAAGGACGTGGTCACCACGCATCCGACCAAACACAATGCGGTCGGTCTGGTGGGGGCTTATGTGACGTTTTGGAGTTATTGGTGGCTGGGCGTCACGGCCTGGTTGATGCCGCTTTTCCTGTATTGGATGACTTATGTGGCGCTGCGAAATGTGCGCCAGCTGGCCCTGGGGCGGTGGATCGCGATGTTGTTTGGGGTGCTGAGCGGGGCGGGGCTCGCGGCGATGGTGGGTGGGTTTACCGGCAACTGGTTCCCCAATGATCTCGGTGGGCAAATCGGGAAATGGGTGTACGGGTCTTTTCTGGCCGAGCTGATGGGGCCCTTCGGCTCCGCGCTCCTGCTCGGCATGGTCTACGTGCTCTGTCTGGTCTTTATCCTGACCAGCGATATCGGGGCGGAGATCGACCGGATGTTTCAGGGGCTGCAGAGCTGGTGGGCGGAGCGGCGCGAGGTGAAGGCCGCCGAGGCTCGCCTGCTCGCCGAGCAACGGGCGGCGGCGGACAAGCGGCGAGCCGCGGCCAAGCCTCTGGTGGTGCCGGCCGCGCCGCAGCCCGCGAAGAAACTGGAGATGACGCGCGATCCCGATCGGCCGCCCTCGCGCTCGCCCTTTGCCCGTCCGGCCGAGGAGGAAAACGAGGCCGCAGCCCGGGCCAAAGCCCCTTCGGCGCCCCCGGTGGAGCGAATCCCGCCGGTACTTAGCCAGGCCGTGCCGCCCTCGACCACGCCCTCACGCTCACCCTTTGCCGAAGCGAAGATCGTGCGCGGTGGTCTTTCCGTCGGGGCGGGTGGCGAGGCGCTCACGGGGACTCCGCCGCCCGCCGCCGGAGGGCCGATCGCGATCGTCAAACCGGAAGAGACCCGCAAGGCCCGCTCGGCGGCCGTCGTCACCACGGAGGTGGATTACCAATTTCCGCACCTGCAGCTGTTGAAGGAGCAGGTGAAGCCTTCCGCGGAAGATTCCGACCAGGAGCATCTCCGAAACATGGAGGACCTGGTGCGCATCCTCGGCGAGTTTGGGGTGACGGTGCACCCCGGTGAGATCCACGTCGGTCCGGTGATCACCTGCTACGAGGTCGTTCCCGCGCCTGGCGTGCGGGTGGAGAAGATCGCCGGTTTGGATAAAAACATCGCGCTCGGCATGCGCGCCCAGTCGGTCCGTATCCTGGCGCCCATCCCCGGCAAGGCCGCCGTCGGCGTCGAAATCCCCAATCGCCACCCGACTCCGGTCGGCATGCGTGAGATTCTCGAGAGCGAGGACTGGGCGGCGGCGAAAGCCGAGATCCCCATCGCCCTCGGCAAGGATGTTTCCGGCAAGCCGCTGATCTCCGATCTGGCCAAGATGCCCCATCTGCTGATCGCCGGCGCGACCGGATCCGGCAAATCGGTCTGCATCAACTCCATCATCGCCTCCATCGTGTATCGCAAGAGCCCGAAGGATCTGCGCCTGCTCATGGTCGACCCGAAGGTCGTGGAGCTGAAGGTCTTCAACGCGCTCCCGCACATGCTCATCCCGGTGGTCACCGAGCCGAAGAAGGTGCCCTCCGCGCTCAAATGGCTGCTCGGCGAGATGGAGCGGCGTTACCAGATTTTCGCCAAGGTGGGGGTGCGCAACATCGCCGGCTACAACGCGCGGAAAAAGCCCGCCGCGGGCGCCCCGAGCGCGCCCGAGACGGAGCAGCCGGGGCTCGACGGCATCGAGCCCGCGGCCAGCGCCGAGGAGCTCGCCGCCCTGCCGGCCCGCCTCCCCTACATCGTGGCGATCATCGACGAGCTCGCCGACCTGATGATGGTCGCCCCCGCCGAGATCGAGACCTCCATCGCCCGCCTCGCCCAGCTCGCGCGCGCCGCCGGCATCCACCTGATCATCGCCACCCAGCGGCCGTCGGTGAACGTCATCACCGGCGTGATCAAGGCGAACCTCCCCTCCCGCATCGCCTTCCAGGTGGCCTCGCAGGTCGACTCGCGCACCATCCTCGACGGAAAAGGCGCGGACACGCTCATCGGTCGCGGCGATATGCTTTTTTCCCCTCCGGGCAGCTCCCGCCTCGTGCGGGCCCAGGGCGCCTTCGTTTCCGACGAGGAAGTCGCCGACGTGGTTGAATTCCTCAAGCGCAACGGCCCCCCGGTCTACGCCGAGAGCGTGCAAAACCAGATCGACGACGACGCGGCGGCGAACTCCGAAAACGACGAGGAGGAGATCGACGGCGAAGGCGCCGACGACGAGAAGCTCTACCAAAAGGCGATGGGCGTGCTCCGTGCCACCAAACGCGCCTCGACCTCCACCCTCCAGCGGCGCCTCCGCATCGGCTATAATCGGGCCGCGCGAATCATGGACTTAATGGAGGAGCGCGGCGTCGTCGGGCCCGAAAATGGCTCTAGCCCCCGCGAGATTATCGCCGATCTCGACAAGTTTTAACTCTCCCCGTCCGCCTCCGGGATCGCTCCCGGCCGTCCGTCTGTCGGCCGAAGATCGGTTTCCGGTGCCCAGAACCGAAGCACCTTAATCAGACGAGCGATCCTTGATGTCCGAAGCCACGCCCCCGCCCTCCACTCCGCCGCAGATGCCCCTCCGCCGGGCGCCCACTTCGACCGATGTCGCCCGCCTCGCCGGCGTTTCCCAAGCGGCGGTCAGCGTGGTGCTCCGTGGCAAGGAAGGCAAAATCAGCGTCTCGGCGCCCGTGCGGGAGAGGATCCTCCAGGCTGCCGCCACCCTGGACTACCGGCCGAGCCGCTCCGCGCGCACCATGCGCAGCCAGCACACCAACACGATCGGCTTCATCAGCACCAACTACCTCGCGGACGCCGACCGCCTGATCAACCACGTCATCCATCCCTTTATCGTCGGTCTCAACCGAAGGCTGACCCAGGACAATTTCCACACCGTGTTGATCGAGCTGAACGAGCTCGAGGTCGCGGACGGCCTGCCCCCCGCGCTGCGAGAGCGCTTTTTCGACGCCCTGGTGGTGCATATCGGCCTCTCCCCCCGTGCCCTCGCCACGCTGCGTGGCAGCGGCCTGCCGATGCTCTACTTCGACTCCGGCGTCTTCGAGCCCGAGCGCTGCATCTACCGCGACGAACGCAGCGTCGGCCGCGCGGCGGCCGAGCTCCTGCTCGACGCCGGTCACCGCCGGATCGCGTTTTTCCACCTCGGCCGGCACTGGCGCCACCTCCAGGAGCTGGAGCACAAAATGGATCACTTCAGTTATCGCTTCCGCCTCGACGGCTTCGAGGAGGCGATCCGGGCGCGTGGCCTCGAGCCCCTCCACCTCGTACACGATGGCTCGCCGCAGGAACTCGCCCGCCGGATCCGGGATGAGCGCATCACGGGCATCGTCGTCGGGGGCGGCTCCCGACTCCCCGGTCCCCTCATCCGGGCGCTGCTCCTCGCCGAGCGCCGCGTGCCAGAGGATGTTTCCCTCGTCAGCTGCGACATCGAGAAACGCCTGACTCGTGAGGAATTCGAAATGGGGGGCGTGTTTTACGACCGCTTCGGCTCCGGAGCTCTCGCCGCCGAGCAAATCTTGCAGCTGGTAAACGACCC
>JBILUB010000312.1:0-3656 GCA_044371245.1 Opitutaceae bacterium | reverse complement strand
CCAGCGATGTTTCTACCGAAGAGCTGAAAGGGTTCGCTGCACTGCCGCGTGGTTGGCGCTATACCCGTTTCGGCCGTTCGATTCGCCACATCGATGCCGGAAAAAGTTTCCGCTGCGAAGAGCGCCGGCCGAAGCCCGACGAAATCGGCGTCGCCAAAGTGAGCGCGGTCACTTGGGGCGAATACGACGAAGCGGAAAGCAAGACCTGCATCGACCCGGAGAAGATGAATCCTGCCTACTTCATCCGCCCGGGCGACTTCATCCTGAGCAGAGCCAACACCATCGAGCTGGTCGGCGCGTGCGTGATTGTCCGGCACGTCACGCAGCGAATCATGCTCAGCGACAAAACGCTGCGCATCACCATGGACGACGCACTGAAGCCGTTTTTCCTTCATTACCTTCGGAGCCACCAAGGTCGTCTCGAAATTGAGAAGCGCTCGACCGGAAATCAGGAGTCGATGCGCAACATTGGCCAAGAGCGTATCCGTTCGATTGTCGTCCCGGAGTGCTCCCTCCCCGAGCAACAGGAAATCGTGCGCATCCTCGACGAGCAGTTCGAGGCCATCGAGCGGAACGAGCGGGAGCTCGACGCCGCCTTGAAGCGCAGCGAAGCCCTGCGGCAGGCGATCCTGAAAAAGGCCTTCTCCGGCCGCCTCGTCCCCCAAGACCCCGCCGATCCACCCGCCTCCGCCCTCCTCGCCCGCCTGCGCGCGGAGCGCGCGGCGGAGCCGGCTCGCGCTCGCGAGCCTCGCCAACCAAGATCCGGCGGATCAGTCGGGTCCGACTAATCAGACGGATCTACCCCAACCATGAAAAAACTGCGCCCCAGTGGCGGCTACCGGAGCACGGCCAGTTTCCAGACCGCGACGCTCATCTACGACGCGACGGTTTGGTTCTGCGAAAAGTTTATCGACCCACGCTCGCGCACCGTGGACCAGATGGTGCAGGCCGCCCGCTCCGGCCGCCAAAACATCGCCGAGGGCAGCCGCTGTGCCGCCACGTCCTCGCAAACCGAGCTGCGCCTCGTAAACGTCGCCCGCGCCAGTCTCGAGGAGCTGCTCCTCGACTACGAAGACTACCTGCGCCACCGCCACCTGCCGCAGTGGGCCCCCGACAGCACCGAAGCCTCGGCGGTGCGCGCGGTCCCCGCGCGCTACCGGAAAAATCAGACCGATCGGTCGGATCTGCCCGATCTGACCGATCTCGGCGACCAGCAACGCTGGGCGCTCTACGCCCCCTGGCTCGAGCACGCCGATCCCGCCGTGCGCGCCAACGCCACCATCTGCCTCATCCACCAGGCGAACTACCTCCTCGACCGCCAGATCTCCGCTCTCGAGGAGGCCTTCATCACCGAGGGCGGCTACTCCGAGCAGCTCGCCACCGAGCGCCTCCGCCAGCGAAAAAAAGATCAGCCGGATCGGTCGGATCAGTCGGATCGGACCGATCTTCCGCAGGCTCCCAAGTGCCCCAAGTGCGGCGCCCTCACCGTCCTCCGCACTGCCAAAGCCGGCAAGACCCCCGGCTCCCAGTTCTGGGGCTGCACCCGCTACCCCGACTGCAAGGGTCTCTCTCCAATCTGAGATCCGTCCGATCCGTCAGATCAGCCCGATCCGTCAGATCCTCATCCTCTCCCCCATGACCACCGACAGCATCATCTCCAAGGTCTGGTCCTTCTGCCACACGCTGCGCGACGACGGCGTGGGCTACGGCGACTACCTCGAACAGCTCACCTACCTCATCTTCCTCAAGATGGCGGACGAGTATTCACGTCCGCCCTACAATCGCAAAGTCGGCGTGCCCGCCCGCTTTTCTTGGTCGGTCATGCGCCCGCTCAAGGGCGCCGAACTCGAGGTCCACTACGTCGAGACCCTGCGCAGCCTCGGCACCGAAAAGGGCATGCTCGGGCAGATCTTCACCAAAGCCCAAAACAAGATCCAGGACCCCGCCAAGCTCGCCCGCCTTATCGAGATGGTGGACGACATCTCCTGGGTCACCCTCGACGCCGACACCAAGGGAGACATCTACGAGGGCATCCTCGAAAAGAACGCCGAGGACACCAAGTCCGGCGCCGGCCAATACTTCACGCCCCGCGCCCTCATCAAGGCCATGGTCGAGTGCGTCGCGCCCGAGCCCGGCAAATCCATCGCCGACCCCGCCTGCGGCACCGGCGGCTTTTTCCTCTCCGCCTACGACTACCTCGTAAACCACCACGCGCTGAACCGCGACCAGAAGGCTTTCCTCAAAAACGAAACCTTCCACGGCAACGAGATCGTCGCCGGCACCCGCCGCCTGTGCCTGATGAATCTCTTCCTCCACAACATCGGCGAGATCGACGGCAACAGCCTCATCGCCTCGACCGACGCGCTCATCGCTCAACCCGCGCAGACGGTGGACTACGTGCTCGCCAATCCGCCCTTCGGCAAAAAGAGCTCGATGACCTTCACCAACGAGGAAGGCGAACAGGAGAGGGAGGACCTCGTCTACAACCGGCAGGATTTCTGGGCGACCACGTCCAACAAGCAGCTCAATTTCCTCCAGCACATCCGCTCCTTGCTCAAGACCACCGGCCGCGCCGCCGTCGTGCTGCCCGACAACGTCCTCTTCGAAGGCGGTGCCGGCGAGACGGTGCGCAGGAAACTCATGGAGACGACGGAGCTCCACACCATCCTCCGCCTGCCCACCGGCATCTTTTACGCCCAGGGCGTGAAGGCCAACGTGCTCTTTTTCGACAACCGCCCCGCCAGCAAAGAGGTCGCGACCAAGGAGGTCTGGTATTACGACTACCGCACCAATGTTCACCACACCCTGAAGCGAAAGCCGCTCCGCCTCGAAGACCTGCGCGAGTTCATCACCTGCTACCATCCCGCCAACCGCCACGCCCGCACCGAGACCTGGCACGCGGAGAAAAATCCCGAGGGCCGCTGGCGCAGGTTCACCCACGCCGAACTCGTCGCGCGCGACAAAACCAGCCTCGACCTCTTCTGGCTCAAGGACGACAGCCTCGCCGACCTCGACAAGCTCCCCGAGCCCGACCTGCTCGCCGAGGAGATCATCGAAAACATCGAGGCCGGCCTCGCCAACTTCCGCACCGTCGCGGCCGCCTTGATCCGCTGAGCAAACGGCGAGCGGCCCAGATCAGGCCAGATCGAACCCGAAGTGCTTCAGCATCGCCGCGGCGGTCTGCTCGGGGGCGTCGATCTCGGCGTCGCTGAGCGGCAGGCTGCGCAGACCGATCTCGTGGTGGTAAAACCAGAGCGTGTCGGCCGTGACGTGCGCCGCGAAGGCCGTCTGGCAACCGCCGCCAAGAGCACGTTGAAAAGCCCGCTCCAGCGTGACCGCCCGCGCGGTGCGTCGGTCGAGCACAGCGCCAATGCGCGCGGCGTCGGCCTCGCGCGTCTGCAGCGCGATCGCGGCCTGGCCGACGGCCGGCACCATGTGCTCGGCCCCGAGCGCGTGAAAGGTCACACCTTGCCAGCCTCCGATGCCGAGGCGGCGCAGGCCGGCGGCGGCGAGCACCGTCGCGTCGGCCACGTGGTCCTGACCGATCTTGCGCAGGCGCGTATCCACGTTGCCCCGGATCTCGGTGAACTGCGCGTCGGGAAAAAGCATCGCGAGCTGGAGGCGGCGGCGCGGGCTCGAGGTGGCGATCAGCGCGG
>JBILUB010000311.1:0-3660 GCA_044371245.1 Opitutaceae bacterium | reverse complement strand
GATGGTGTGCAAGCAGCTGGGGTTGCAGGATCAGTTCGATGTGCGGGGCTCGCAGATCGACACGCTGCTGGGGCTGGTGGAAAATGGCTTTGGGCTGACGTTTACGCCGGCGATGGCGGTGCGGGCGCATGGGTGGCGCAGGGTGGTGCATCGGAGCCTGGGGGAGCGTGCGGCGGCGCGGGAGGTCCGCTTGGTGTGGCTGCGGCGGCAATTTCCGACGCGCTCTCATACGCAGGTGATGCGGGCGGTGGAGGATTGGCTGGAGGCCTCTGCGGGGTCGTAAAAGTGATGATGGATGGGTAAAACTTGCGCTGCGCTGGGTGGAATCGGTCGCTTCGGGTTGAAGCGGCGAGTGATTTTGTTTCTACGTAGCAAGTCAGTTTGTCGGGATTGATTCCCTGGGTTTGCCTCGGGGCGGTTTTGGGCTGCGAACGCAGCTCGGAACCCGCGTCCAAAGCGAGTGCCTGCTCAGTCTCAATTTTCGGCCGCTGTACGTCCTCCTGCTTCGATTTACCTAAGACCGCGCTCTGGGCGACGGCCCTTGGGAATCGTGGCGGCCTACCCCTTAACCACCCCAAATCATGTTTCATCTAGAGTTAGCTCAGAAAGCGTCGGTGTTTCGGATCTCTACGGTTTTGTTTTGGGGGCTATTCGCTCTGGCCGGGGGGCTTTGGGCGCAGAGCCGCCCTTTTCCGCAAAACGTGGATTATGGCCACGGATTTAAGCCGACAAACTTCAGTTCAGCCGATGTTTATACAGACTACCTCGAATGGAGGGACGAGTATGTGATCGACGTCGACCCGACGATGCAGCGGGTGGCTTTTGACAAGACGGGTGGTCCGGATCGACAGTATACCGTTTCGGAAGGGCAAGCGTACGGCATGCTGATCGCGGCCTACCTGGGTGATCGCCCGCTTTTCGATAAGTTGTTAGCCTTCTATGAGAAATGGCAGTTTAAGAATACTCCGGGCTGGCACGGCGCGCCGGACGGACTGATGTCGTGGAAGGTGTCCGAGACGGGGGCGTCCAACTATGGGGACAGCTCGCCGGCAACGGATGCGGACGAAGACGCGATCTTGGCGCTCCTCGTCGCCTATGAGCAGTGGGGCGCGCCAGCCTACCGGGAGAAGGCGCTTAAGTATCTCGCGATCTTAAAATGGTATGTGCAACCCACGGGGGATGGCGCCCGGCTGTATCTCAAGCCCGGAAACTGGGGGCCGGGCACCGACTGTGCGCCGGACTATCATGCTCCGGCGTGGTATCGCGTGTTTGCCGAGTACAGCGGCGACGGGATCTGGACACAGCTGGCGAACGATACTTACCGGCTCTTTGATCTGAATTCTTCGTTTTGGACGGTGAACTTGGTCTCCGACTTTTGCGCCGCGTTTGACGGGACCCCTGGAAAATCGGACGGAAACGGGAAGTACTTTGCCTCCGATGCCTGCCGTGCTCCGTGGCGTTTGGGCATGGATTATCTCTGGTTTGGCGACTCTCGCGCGCGAGCCTACGGCATACGCTTCGCTGATTTCGCGACCTCGCAGAATTACGACATTCGCTCCTTTTACCCCTTTCCCAACGCGACGCCTCCGGGTTGGAACCAGGGCTCGGAAACGGATGGCGCCTTCGCGGTCGCGGCGATGGCGAAGGGCCAGGCGGTCCTGAACAGTCAGACCGCCGCCTTTAGGGATTCGTGGCAGATCGGCTATTATCAGAAAACGCTGCGCGTGATCTACGGGCTCGCGCTCACCGGTAATCTTTGGCGACCGACCTACGGGCTGGGCACCGTTTCGAATACGCGGGCCGCCTTTTTTGAGGCGGAGACGCTGACCTTTCCCGGTGCGCCCTTCGTGCCCGTCACGATCGAGGCCGAGGCCTCGGGGAACACGCGCACGGGCGTCAACGTGCTGAGCAGTCGGTCTGGTTTTTCGGGAACGGGATATGTCGCCGGGTTTGATGCGGAAAGCGACGAACTCATTTTTCGCTTCAACCTCGCCCAGGCACGATCGCTACGGGTGGTGTTGCGAGTAGCCGCGCCCGGCGGCGCGAAACAGTCAAAAGTGTCGGTCAACAACGGTGCTGACATCGTCGTATCATTCCCCAGCAACGCGAACTGGGCGGAGGTCCCTGTGGGCACGCTGTTTTTTAATGCCGGCCCCAACACGGTGAAGGTCTCCAGCTATTGGGGCTGGTACGAGGTGGATGCGCTACGCTTGTCGGAATAGGGAGGAAGTCGATCAGGGCCCGGTGGACGCGGTGGAGCGATGGGACCTCGTACCGACTTGAAGCTGTTTAAAGCAATAGCCGCGCGTGGAACCGATGATCAGGCGCACGATCGAGGAGCGAATGGCGAGGGGCGAAGCCCGAGGTGCACGGGTGCGATCGCATCGAGGCGCGGAGGGAATCGTCCGGCGCAGGGCAGGTGGCATAGGGTCGCGGCGATCAAGCGCGGGTATCGGGGTGGACGGCACCGAGTTTTTCCCCGGCACTGGCCGCGGAGCGTTCGCGTTCTCGTTGCCGAGCGAGGTTCGCACGCTCTTGTTTCGACGACCGGCCGAAAAAACTCCCCTTGTCCGATAAAGAATCCACTCCCTCGATTTGGGGCCACAGGCCCACGCAGCGCGACGTCGCTCGGCTGGCTAATGTCGCCCAGACCGTGGTCAGTGCGGTGATGCGTGGAGATCGGAAATTCGTGCGCTACTCGGCGGAGGCGGAGGAAGCGGTGCGAAGCGCGGCCGCGCAGCTAAACTATCGTCCCAACGCGGTCGCTCGCTCGATGCGTGAGCGGCGATTTCGCAATCTCGGGTTGCTGATCTCGCACCCCGCCTCGGTGCCGTATGTGCCGGGGGAAATCTACAGCGGCATACTGTCGGCCGCCGCGGCACGAGGTAACTTTCTCAGTTTCGTGCATGATCCATCGGATCGGAAGTACGGGGTGAAATCGATCCCGCTAAGTGTGGTCGAGTCGCAGGTGGATGGATTCATCGTCCTCCATACCGGCACGCTCTCGAGCGAGCTCTTGGCGGAGCTGGAGCGGGTGCAGGTGCCCTACGTCTTGCTGAATGCGGAGCGTCCGTGGAACTGTGTCGGTCTGGATGATCGCGGGGCGGGGGTCCTGGCCACGAAGCACGTGCTTGCCGCCGGATATAGGCGCCCGATTTTTATCCAGGACATCGGGGGCATGCGGGCGGACAACATGCGGTTGAGCAGCTATCGGGAGGTCATGCAGGAATCCGGGCAGGAAGATCTCGTGCTCGGCGTCGGCTATCCGACGCTGGAGGCGGAGGTCCATGCGAAGCTCGAGGCGGACCCGGCGATCGACGCCCTGATTTGCGCCAATGATCTGATCGCCTGCAGGGCGATGCGCGTGCTGTTCGCGTCCGGGCGTCGGGTGGGGGGCGATTGTGGGGTGATCGGGTTTAACGGGGAGCTGCTCTGCGAGCTCGCGCCGGTCCCGCTCTCGACCGTGGAGATGCCATGGCGGGCGATGGCGGAGAAAGCGGTGGAGCGAATCTCACAGTTGATTGAGAAACCTGGACTGAGTGTGGCGCGCGACCCTTTCGAGGGCGTGCTCCGAGTCCGGCAAAGCACGCAGCGTTGACGGCTCCGGCGGTTTCGCGGACGCCTGCGGATCGGCTACAGAATCGGGTTTCGGGGGGAAAG